>PEXW01000067.1 GCA_002774575.1 Candidatus Kerfeldbacteria bacterium CG08_land_8_20_14_0_20_43_14 | reverse complement strand
ATAAGAAAAAGCGTCAGGATAGCCCATGACGCTTTTTTAATCAACAGTAACCTTTGAATTTAGAGACAATGAAAGCCAATGTGTCCCAAAGAAAAAAGCTTATAAAATGATCAAGCCGAGATTGTGAGCCGCCGCCATATTCAGAATGAGCCTTAATGACATAGATTTTGATGCCCGTGCCAGTCCATCTTTTTTTGAATGTCGCCCTAACGCGGCGAGCGTGCCATTGCTGGGCAACAATAATGGCGCTTTCCAATTCATGAGCTTGGAGAATAGACAAAGTGAAGTCCGCGTTAAGGTAAGTCCGGTAGCCTTGGATTTCCAGAAATACCCGCCAAGCCTGTATTTGGCCGGCAACTAAATTGTATATTAACTCGGCTTCGGTTAAGCCATTATTAAAACTATAACCTCCGGTGAAAAGCAGACTGTCGGTCTTTTGATTTTTGAATAGTTCCAAAGTTTTTTGGGCCACGGCGGCGGAATATGGGCCAGCGCTTTTTCCGTCTTGGCTTACATCAATGCCAACGGCAATTACCACATCAGCCTTGTCAGGCAAGAGATCATCTTTGGTTTCCAGCTTTCGCTCCAACCATTTCCAAAATTTATTCAATTTTCAAGCCTCTTTTTTATGTTTAGTTTTATTGTAACTTACATCAAATTCAAAAAAAGTCAAGCTGATTGGAAAGCCTTGGTAGGTGCTTATTAAATTATTTTTACCTCGTGCTTTAAAACCGCATTTTTATCCTTAAACAAGAATTGACCTTCCACATTCTCACCTCGTAAAACCAAAGGCAGCCAGTATGGATCATCAGGCCACATATTTTCAAAAGGAATTTTATTCAAATCAAACCATTGCTGCTTCATTTCCTCGGTTTCTTTTGGTTCGCCACTGAATCGGTCAGCACTGAAAAGGTGTACTTCTAAAATATCCTTTTACCCTTCAAACTCAAAAGTCAAAATCCCTCTGGGTTTTAAATCAACAGCTTGAATATTCGTTTCTTCCCGCAATTCCCTTATTGCCGCAGTCTTAATGTCTTCATTTGGCTGAACTTTCCCGCCAAAACTATTCCATCTGTCTTGGCCAAGCCCGCGTTTTTTCATGCCCAAAAGAATTTGATTCTCTTTATAGATCAAAGTTAGGGTTTGTAAGATATTAGCCATATTTGGCTTAAAGCTTAATTATTTTTTTGCCGACTTTTTCATTTCACTTTTAATGCAGGAAGCGCAGGCAATAATTCGTTTGTTGTCCTTGAATAAAGTCTGCAAATTAACTTTTTGCCGTTTAATAGTCGCGATATTGGAGTGACTTCGCGAATTCGCTTTTAAAGACCCGCGCCCGCAGATGGAACAAATCTTTGCCATAGGGTATGATATTAGTATTGGGAATGAAAGAAAGTTAACACATTATTTTATTAATGACAAGCCATGTTACCACTTAGTTACTTATTAGCCGGTCAGCCTTTGGAAGCTTTAGCTTCTTTGCTGGCTATTATTATCGCCATTACTGTTCACGAATTCAGCCACGCTTTCGTGTCTTTGCTTCAGGGTGACAGCACGGCGGAGATAGAAGGCCGGGTAACTTTAAACCCGCTGTCTCATGTGGACCCCTGGGGCTTGTTGGCTTTGATATTTTTGGGTTTTGGCTGGGGCAAGCCAGTACCGTTCAATCCTTATAATTTGAAATTTAAGAGGTGGGGTCCGGCTTTAGTTTCTCTGGCTGGCCCATTTTCAAACTTAATCGGCGTGGTGGTTTTTGGCATTGCCTTAAGGTTAGTTCTGCAATTCGGACATTTGCCAATGGATAATTTGTTAATCACTTTTTTATTCCTTTTGGTGGTTTTCAACATTATCTTGATGCTCTTTAATCTGCTGCCAATTCCGCCATTAGATGGTTCCAAGCTTTTGAACCTGCTCCCACGGCAATTTGAGGGCGTAATCCAATTTTTCAACAAATACGGCTTTGTCATTCTTATTGCCATTATTCTTTTTGGCCAGCAGTATTTAGGCGCAATTTTCGGCTATGTTGAGCGGGGGATTTTAGGTCTGATTATTCCTGCCTAAGTCGGTCTAAGTTAGCTAGAGTTGACCCCGCACCACTTTCTAAGCAAACGCAAAATTTATAGTAAAAGACGTTTTTTTCGGCTAAATATACCTGCTCAATAATTAGTTCATTTGATAGAAAGTGGTGCGGGGTTGACAGACGCGGCTCGCCGTGTTATTTTTGCAATTACTGAAAACACTTTAATTCCCCATATCGATAATTTCCGAAAGTGGGGCTAGGATTCCCATTGGAAGTTTTAATACTTAAAAAACATGCCAACAGTCAACCAATTAGTCAGAAAGGGCAGAAAATCCAATAAAATAAAGTCCAAAACCCCGGCATTACAGCCGGTCTTGAACGCCATGAAACGTTTTCGTCATGAGTTGCCCGAAGGTAGCCCTTTTAAGCGCGGCGTCTGCGTTAAAGTAACCACCACCACTCCCAAAAAGCCTAATTCAGCTTTGCGAAAAATCGCCAGAGTCAGACTTTCCAATGGTATGGAAGTAACGGCTTATATTCCGGGCATTGGCCATAATTTGCAGGAGCACTCAATTGTTTTAATCCGCGGCGGCAGGGTAAAAGATTTGCCGGGCGTCAGATATCATATTATCCGAGGTGTTTACGACACCCAAGGTGTGGCCAATCGCAAGCAAGGCCGCAGTCTTTACGGAGCAAAAAAGCAATAATTTATGCACGGAAAACAAGCTCAAAAAAGGAAAATCAAGCCCGATTCCAAGTATAAGAATGTTGCAGTCGCAAAATTTATAAATTATGTCATGGAACGGGGGAAAAAATCCGTAGCTCAAAAAATTGTCTACGGAGCTTTAGAAAAGGTTGGAGAAAAGACGGGTAAAAATCCAATAGAAGCTTTTGATTTGGCTATCAGGAATGTTTCGCCGGTTGTGGAAGTAAAATCCCGCCGGGTCGGTGGTGCCAATTACCAAGTTCCGGTTGAAGTCAGGGGTGAAAGGAAAATGGCCTTAGCCTACCGCTGGCTTTTGGAAGCAGCCAGAAACAAAAAAGGCAAACCAATGATAGAAAAACTCGCCACAGAAATTATTTCAGCAATCAACAACGAAGGCGACGCCATTAAGAAAAAGCAGGATGTTCACCGTATGGCAGAGGCAAACCGTGCCTTCGCACATTTCGCATAAGCCTACGAATGTACGAATTGTTACGAATATACGAAAAAGTGAAAATGAGTGAGGAGTTGAGAAGAAAAGATTTGGTTTATCCGGAGTTGAGCTACAAGATAATTGAGATTCTATTTGAAGTTTTTAATGAGTTAGGTCCAGGATTGCAGGAGAGATATTATCAAAGTGCAATTGCGGTAAGATTGAAGCAAATCGATCTGCCATACGCACAAGAGGTACGAGTCCCTTTAGATTTTAAATCATCAAATATTGGTTCGTATTTCCTAGATTTTTTAATAGATGGCAAAGTAATTTTAGAAATTAAGCGCGGTAGTCGTTTTTTAAGGCAAAATATTGATCAAGTAGTTGGTTATTTAAAAGCATCAAAAAAGAAATTAGGTATAATTGCAAATTTTACCAATAATGTCGTGAAATACAAAAGAATCCTTAATCTATACTAATTTGTCTAATTCTTTATTCGTACATTTTCAGCCACCCGCCTGCCGAGACGACATGCCGGGCAGGTCATTAAAATATTCAATAAGTGGGCGGGACCCCGCCGGATGGCGGTGGCGTATTTATTCATAATTTCGTAGATTTTATCTATGCCAAGAGCTTATTCACTAGAAGACACCAGAAATATTGGGATAATTGCCCATATTGACGCAGGAAAAACCACGGTTTCCGAGCGAATTCTTTTTTATACCGGTAAAAAGCACAAGATCGGCGAAGTGCATGAAGGTGAAGCGGAAATGGACTGGATGGAACAGGAAAAAGAGCGGGGTATTACTATTACGGCCGCGGCCACAACTTGTTTCTGGAAAGACAAGCTGATTAATATCATAGACACTCCTGGCCATATAGATTTCACCGTTGAAGTACAGCGCTCGTTGCGCGTACTGGACGGCGGAGTAGTGGTTTTTGACGGCGTGGCCGGCGTGGAATCCCAATCTGAAACCGTTTGGCATCAGGCGGAAAAATTCGGCGTGCCCAGAATATGTTTTATCAACAAGATGGATCGCATGGGCGCGGATTTTTATTATGATATAAAAAGCATTCACGAAAGACTGACTACCAAAGCGCATCCTTTGCAATTGCCAATTGGCGCGGCTGAAACTTTTCAGGGCATTATAGACCTGTTCGAGCGCAAAGCCATTGTCTACAAAGATGATTTAGGCAAAGAATTTGAATATGGCGAAGTGCCGGCAGACATGAAGGAAAAAGTCGAAGAATATCGCCATGCGTTGATTGAAGCAATTGTGGAGCAAGATGAACAATTATTAAACCAGTATTTAGAAGGCAAAGAACCGCCTATTCAAGACTTGAAAAGAGTTTTAAGGCAGGCCTGCATTAAAAATGAAATCGTGCCAATACTTTGCGGTTCAGCTTTAAAAAACAAAGGCGTGCAATTTTTGCTGGACGCGGTCATTGATTACCTGCCGACTCCTTTGGAAATTCCGGCCACCAAAGGCAAAAATCCAAAAACCGGCGAAGAAATTGTTTGCCAGCCGGCTGACGACCAGCCTTTCGCATCTTTGGTTTTTAAAATAGCCGCTGACCCGTTTGTCGGCAAACTCGCCTTTTTCCGGGTTTATTCCGGGATTTTAAATTCCGGTTCTTATGTTTTAAACACCTCAACCGGTGAAAAGGAACGGATTGGCAGAATTGTCCGGCTTCACGCCAACCATCGTGAAGATGTGGAAACGGTTTACGCGGGTGATATTGCCGCCGCAGTCGGCCTGAAAAATACTTTTACCGGCCACACGATCTGCGATCCCGACCATCCGGTGGTCTTGGAAAGCATTTCTTTCCCGGCACCAGTTATAGATTTGGCAATTGAGCCAAAAACCAAGGCTGACCAGGAAAAAATGGGTTTTGCCATCCAGAGATTGGCCGAAGAAGATCCGACTTTCAGGGTTAAATTTAACGAAGAAACCAACCAAACCATTATCTCCGGCATGGGCGAACTGCATTTGGAAATCATTGTTGATCGAATGAAAAGGGAATTTAAAGTTGAGGCTAATGTCGGCAAACCCCAAGTCGCTTATAAAGAAACTATTCTCGGTGAAGCAGAGGGAGAAGGCAAATATATCAGACAGACTGGCGGCCGGGGTCAGTATGGCCATTGCTGGGTTAGCGTAAAGCCGTTGGAGCGCGGCAAGGGTTATGAATTCGTGAATGAAGTTAAAGGCGGCTCTATTCCGCAGGAATATATTCAGCCTATAAACAAAGGCATAAAAGAAGCGTTAGACAGAGGTATTATTGCTGGTTACCCGGTTATTGATATGCAGGTTACGGTTTACGACGGCAGTTACCATGAAGTCGATTCTTCAGAAATGGCTTTTAAAATTGCCGGTTCCATGGCCGTGCAATCAGCTTTCAAAAGAGCCAAGCCGGTTTTATTGGAGCCAATCATGAAAATTGAGGTAGTTACCCCAGAGCAATTCATGGGCGATGTTATCGGCGACTTAAATTCCAAACGCGCTCAAATTAATGAAATGCGCGACCGTGGAAATATGAAGGTCATTGACGCGTCAGCACCTTTAGCTGAAATGTTCGGTTATGCAACGGCTTTGAGATCCATGACCCAGGGGCGAGCCTCATATTCCATGGAATTTTCGCATTACGCCCAAGTGCCAAGAAATGTGGCTGAAACGATTATTGCCAAATCCCAGAAATAACTTTCAGATTTGACGAAACTTTCGGGTTCTGTTATACTCGCTTTTGCACCTATAAATAATTATTTTATTAATTTTCGATAATTAACTTAAAAAACAATGGCAGAAAATTTTGACAGATCAAAACCGCACGTTAATGTTGGGACCATTGGTCATGTTGACCACGGAAAAACTACTTTAACAGCGGCTATTTTAAAAACCCTGGCTGAGCGGGGTTTCAAAGCTCAGCAAAAAGGCGTTGATCAAATTGATAACGCACCAGAGGAAAAAGCTCGTGGTATTACTATTGCCACGGCCCATGTTGAATATGAAACAGAAAAAAGGCATTATGCCCATGTTGACTGCCCAGGCCACGCTGATTATGTAAAGAACATGATTACTGGCGCTGCCCAAATGGATGGCGCAATTTTAGTGGTTTCTGCGGCTGACGGCCCAATGCCCCAGACCCGTGAACACATTTTATTGGCCCGCCAGGTAGGTGTGCCATATATCATCGTCTTTTTGAACAAAGTCGATATAGTGAACGACGCGGAGTTGATTGATTTGGTAGAAGTGGAAATCAGAGACTTGCTGAAGAAATATGAATTTCCAGGCGACACCACGCCGATTATCCGCGGTTCAGCTCTGAAAGCGCTGGAAGGGGATAAAGCCTCACAAGACGCCATCATGCAGCTGGTTAAGACTTTGGATGAATATATTCCAGAGCCAAAACGTGATTTGGATAAGCCGTTTTTGATGCCGGTTGAAGACATCTTTTCAATTGAAGGCCGCGGCACAGTTGCCACTGGCAGAATTGAAAGAGGCACGGTTAAATTGAACGACGAAGTTGAAATCGTGGGCATTCACGATACCAAAAAGACCGTGGTTACCGGCATTGAAATGTTCAATAAGTCCCTGGATCAAGGTCAGGCAGGAGATAACGCTGGACTGTTGCTTCGCGGCACCAAGAAGGATGAAATTGAAAGAGGCCAAGTCTTGGCCAAACCTGGCACCATCACCCCGCATACCGAATTTGAGTCTGAATGTATAATTTTAACCAAAGAAGAAGGTGGCAGACATACCCCGTTTATGAAGGGTTATAAACCGCAATTTTACATTCGGACCACCGATGTTACCGGCGAAGTTATTTTGCCAGAAGGCACGGAAATGGTTATGCCCGGAGACAATGTGAAATTGAATATCAAATTAGTTGCTCCAATTGCCTTGGAAGAAAAACAGAGATTCGCCATTCGTGAAGGCGGTCATACAGTTGGAGCAGGCGTTGTTGCCAAAATTATCAAATAAGTAAATCCCGCGCCCAGGTCAGCTTTTAGCTGACCTGGGCGCAACTTAAAAAATTCTGTCCTTTTGCCCTTTTAATAACAATTAATGAACACCGAAGATAATAAATTGAATACCCCCGTAGCAAAGCAGGAAGAAGAATTGCACCAAAGAATCCGAATCCGCATTCGCGGCTATGACCACAAAATAATCGATCAATCGATTGTTACGATTATGGATACGGCCAAAAGAACCGGCGCGCATGTTATCGGTCCAATTCCTCTGCCGACTGAAAAAAATCGCTTCACGGTTATTCGTTCATCGTTTGCGCACAAAAATTCCAGGGAGCAATATGAAATGCGGACTCACAAACGTTTATTAGATATTATGGATCCAACCCCCAAAACCGTGGATGCGCTTATGAATTTGAATTTACCGGCTGGGGTTGACCTGGAAATCAAAATGTAGTTAAGTGTCTTAAGGCTAGGTTTTATCAAAACTTAACCTTAACACATTTTTCTAACCTATCGGCAGATAGGTTCTAGGGCTGAAAATACTAGCGATTCAAGGTTGCTTTAAGCCTCGGATAACGATTTGCCCATTATTCAAATAGTTTTAACTATTGAAAGTAATCTGGCATTTCAAGATAGCCAGATTTTATTTTCCCCAGTGAATTTTTTATGCCGTTTATTCTTGCTAAAAAAATTGGTTTGAGCCAAAGATTTAAAGAAAATGGAAATGTCGTTCCAATTACTTTGGTTAAAGCCGGTCCATGCGTTATTACACAGATAAAAACCGCCGAAAAAGACGGTTATATGGCTGTGCAAATTGGGTTTGAAGAAACCAAAAAACCTTTAAGCAAGCCCAAAGCCGGGCATTTGAAAGATTTGCCAAAGGTGAAATTTTTAAAGGAATTTCGGACAAAAGAGCAAGGCGCATTTGAAAAAGGCAAGATAATTGATGCATCTGTTTTTAAACCCGGGGACAAAGTAAAAGTTACAGGCACTTCAAAAGGCAAAGGTTTTCAGGGCGTGGTCAGGCGGCATCATTTCAAAGGCGGACCAGCCAGCCATGGCCACAAAGATAATTTGCGCATGCCTGGTTCAATCGGCGCCACTTTTCCCCAGCATGTCATGAAGGGCTTGAGAATGGCCGGCCATATGGGCTCGGAAAAGGTCAGCGTCAGAAATCTAGAAATCATTGAAGTAGATCAAAAAGAAAATTTGTTGGCAATCAAGGGCGCAGTCCCGGGAGCCAGGAATTCCCTGCTAATGATTCAGACTTTGTAAAATAATATGGAAATCAAGAATCTAAAAATTTCAGTTTTTAACAGCGATGGCAAAGCCGTGAAAGAGGTTGAGCTGGATAAAACGATTTTTGGCGTTAAGCCCGATACTAATCTTTTGCATTTTGTGGCTAATGCGTATTTAGCCAATAAAAGATTGGGATTGGCCCACACCAAAACCAAATCCGAAGTCAGGGGCGGCGGTCGCAAGCCCTGGCGCCAAAAAGGCACTGGCCGGGCCAGACAGGGCTCAATCCGGAGCCCACAATGGCGCGGCGGCGGCATTACTTTCGGCCCTCGTTCAAACCGCAACTGGTCTGTAAAAATTAATCAAAAAGTTAAGATCAAAGCTTTAGCTATGGCTTTATCCGCCAAAGCTGAAGATAAAAAAATAACTTTGATTGATGTTTTGCCGACTGATGGCAAAACCAAATCCATGGCGAAATTAATCAAAGCCAACAAAGTTTCAAGAACACCTTTGCTGATTCCAACTAAAACCGGGGTTGAAATTTTAAGAGCTTGCCATAATATTTCGGGTATGCAAATCCTGCGCGCTGACAGTTTGAATGTTTTGGATGTTTTAAAAGCCAGGCATCTTATACTTCCGGTAGAAAGCCTGGAGGCAATCAAAAAAACTTTTTTCAAGAAAGTTAGCAAGTAATTTTTTATGGGATTGTTTGACCGCATCAAAAAAAAGCACGAAGATCTCGGTAAAGACAAAAAGCCGATGCATGTTTCTGATGCCAAAGAAGCAGAGAAAAAGTCAGCTGAGGCTCCCAAGGGAAAAAAGCCGGAAAAAATTCAAAAGACTGAAGAAAAACACGAGAAAGCTAAAATTGTCAAACAAAATACCCGTGACGCTTATAGGGTTTTACTGCAGCCATTGCAGACTGAAAAAGCTTCCCGGCTGGCCAAGTTTAATCAATTTGTTTTCGTAGTTCCGAGCACAGTTTCAAAAATTGAAGTTTCGCAAGCTCTCAAGGCGTTATACGGAGTTCATCCAGTCAAAATCACCTGTGTTAAAGTTCATGGTAAGGCCGTTCGTTTTGGTCGGACCAAAGGCAAGCAGAAAGACTGGAAAAAGGCCTTTGTTAAACTGAAAAGCGGTGAAACCATCGACACCTCAAGCTAATTATTATGGCAGTTAAACTATTCAAACCAACAACCCCAGGCAGACGCTTTGCGTCAGTCAGCAACTGGAAAAACGAAGTTTCAAAATCTGAACCTGAAAAGTCTTTGTTAGTTTCAAAAAATCGCAAGGCTGGCCGCAATAATCAGGGCAAAATAACCATGCGGCACAGAGGCGGCGGGGCTAAAAGGAAAATCCGTATTATTGATTTTTTGCAAAATAAGCTGAATGTGCCAGCTAAAGTAATCAGCATTGAATACGATCCGAATCGCACCGGCTACATTGCCTTATTGCAGTACCCTGATGGCGAAAAGAGGTACATTATCGCTTCCGCGGATTTAAAGCCGGGCATGGAAGTTATCAACTCTGACCACCGCGTTGAAATTACCCCCAGCAACCGTATGCCGCTGAAAGATATTCCTATTGGCATGCAAATTCACAATTTAGAACTTGTGCCAGGCCACGGCGCCATTGCAGTCAGATCAGCCGGATCCTGGGCCACGGTCATGGCTGTTGAAGGTAATATGGCGCAGGTAAAAATGTCTTCAGGCGAAATCCGCTCGATTCCAAGCCTGGCCAAAGCTTCCTTGGGTCAAGTTTCAAATCTTGATCATCGAAATGTCCGGCTGGGCAAAGCCGGCCGGCACCGCCATCAAGGATTCCGTCCTACTGTCCGAGGTAAGGCTATGAACCCGGTTGATCATCCACACGGCGGCGGCGAAGGCAATCAGCCGATCGGCATGAAACATCCTAAAACCCCTTGGGGCAAACCAGCCCTGGGCGTGCTGACCCGCAAAAAGGGCAAGCATTCAAATCGGTTTATTTTAAAATCAAGAAAGCTAAAATAATCATATGTCGAGATCACTAAAAAAAGGACCATTCACCGACCCAAAACTTCTTAAAAAAGTTTCTAAATTAAAGCTGGGCGATAAGACGGTGATAAAAACCTGGTCAAGAGATTCGGTTATTACTCCGGAAATGGTTGGCTATTCCTTTGGCGTTCATAACGGCAAAAATCATATTTTAGTAAATGCTACGGAAAACATGGTCGGGCATAGGCTGGGTGAATTTTCACCGACCAGGAAATTTGTAAGGCACGGCGGTCGGATGCAGCGGGAAGCGGAAATTGCCGCGGCCGCGGTAGCCAAGACCGATACCGGCACACCGGCGCCGACTCCAGAAAAGAAATAATTTATGGAAAGCAAAGCAATTTTACGAAATATAAGAATTTCTCCAAGAAAAATCAGATTGGTGGCTGATCTGTTGCGTGGCAAGCCGGTGAACCAAGCAATGGATATCTTGCGGGACTTATCCAAAGGTTCGGCCCGACCCTTATTGAAGCTTTTACAATCTGCCGTGGCTAATGTCAAACAGAAAATGTCAACGACTGAAGATAAGCTTAAAATCAGCTCAATAACGGTTGACATGGCCCCAAGATTAAAAAGATATAAACCCAAAGCCATGGGCAAAGCAGACACAATTTTAAAACATGCTTCGCATATAATTTTGACTCTTCAATCGACTTTAGAAATTAAGCCGGAAAAAAGGTCTAAGACTGAAAAATCGGGAAAGCCGGCTGCTGCTGAAGCAAAAAAATTTGATAAACATTCTAAAGAAGCTAAACAAGAAAGTAAATAGTTTATGGGACAGAAAATTCATCCAATAGGATTTCGACTCGGCACCACCACAGAATGGACTTCTAAATGGTTTGCCAAACGCGGTTTTCACCAATTATTAAAACAGGATGTAGAAGTTAAGAAGTACATTAAAACCAAACTGCGAGCGGCAGCCATTGCCCGCGTGGAAGTTGAAAGATCGGGCAATGCCGTTACCGTGACTATTGTTACAGCCAAGCCCGGCATTGTCATTGGCCGGGGCGGAGCCGGGGTGGAGGATTTAAAAAAGTCCCTGTCGAAGTTTTTTAAAGGCGATATTAAATTCAGAGTAAATATTCAGGAAGTCTCCAATCCTTCTTTGGTAGCCCAGTTAGTAGTCCAGAACATGATTGAACAGCTGGAAAAGCGCTTGCCTTTCAGAAGAATTTTAAAACAGTCCATAGAGCAGGTGAAAAAAGGCGGCGGGCAAGGCGTAAAAGTCATGGTTGCCGGCAGGTTAAATGGCGCTGATATTGCCAGAACGGAAAGTTTAAGTTGGGGCAAACTGCCTTTGCAGACCCTGCGGGCCGATGTGGATTTTGGCAGAGGCGCGGCTCTTACTACCTATGGCATGATTGGCGTTAAGGTCTGGATATATCGTGGAGAGATTTTTCACAAAAAAGCAGAAGACAAAGAATAATTTTATGTTTACCCCCAGAAAAGTAAAACACAGGAAGCATCATCGCGGCACCATCCGTGGAAACGCCACTCAAAAAATTCATTTGAGTTTCGGGGTTTTTGGCTTGAAGTCGCTGGAAGCGGGCTGGATTTCCGCCAGGCAGATTGAAGCGGCTCGCCGTGCTATAACCAGGTTATTGCATCGGGGCGGAAAAGTTTGGATCAGGATTTTTGCGGATAAGCCTATCACCATAAAAGGTTCGGAAATCCGCATGGGTGGCGGTAAAGGCCCGGTTGATCATTATGTGGCAGTGGTTAAACCCGGAACAATCATGTTTGAATTGGATGGCATTACCGAAGCTTTGGCTAAGCAGGCCATGAATTTGGCGGCCTACAAACTGTCGGTAAAGACTAAATTTGTAACAAAAGCAGACGCTTAATTATTTTATGGATTTGAAAGAAATAAAATTAAAGAGCTTGGCGGAATTAAAAAGTTTGCTGGCAGAAATGCGAGAAAAATTAAGGGATTTGCGCTTTAAACTCGCGCAGGATTCCCACAAAGATGTTCGGGAGATAAGAGTCGTCAAGAAAACTATTGCCAGAATTTTGACTTTGATTAAAATTCAAGAGGTTAAAAGCCCGGCTAAGAAGTAAAAATTATGAATGATTCCAAAAAAGTCAGCAAAAGAGCATTGAAAGGGACAGTAGTTTCAACAAAAATGGCCAAAACCATAGTAGTTAAAGTTGAGCGGGTTTTAGTTCACCCAAAGTACGGCAAACGTTATAAAAGCAGTAAGAAATATTTAGTTGACGCGCCAGACGGCAAGTTTCAGAAAGGCCAAGAGGTTGAATTCGTGGAATGCCGGCCTTTATCCAAGCTCAAACGTTGGCGAGTGATAAACAAGCCTAAAGAATAATTAATTTATGGTACAACTTCGTTCCAAATTAGTTTCTGCAGATAACACCGGCGCAAGAGATTTGGCAGTGATAACCAATCTGGGTGGCTACAAAAAGCACTATGCGCAGCTTGGTGATATTGTACGCGTTGTGGTCAAGGAGGCCACCCCTCATTCCAGTGTGAAAAAAAGCGAAATGCACCACGCGGTTATTGTCCGTCAAAGAAAAGAATACCGGAGAGCGGATGGTTCTTATATTCGTTTTGACGACAATGCCGCCGTAATTATTGATCCAAAATCCAAGGAGCCGAAAGGCACCAGAATTTTTGGGCCAGTGGCCAGAGAATTAAAAACCAAGGGATTTTCCAAATTGATTTCTTTAGCTCCAGAAGTTTTGTAAATTTATGAATTTTAAATCAGGTGAACAAGTCATAATTATCAAAGGCCAGAGTCGAGGCAAAAAAGGCAAGATACTTCAAGTTTTTCCGAAAAAGAATTTGGTGGTTGTTGAGGGTGTTAATGAAAGGACGCGCCACATCCGCAATCGCCGTGGCCGCGACAAAGGCCAAAAAGTTTCCTTTTTTGCGCCATTAAACGTCGCCAATGTTATGTTGTTTTGTTCCAAGTGCAATAAGCCCAGAAGAAATAAAATTTTTGTTTCCACTGACGGTAAAAAGCAAAAAGTTTGCGTTAAATGTAATTCAGTATTTGGCATATGAAATCCAACACCCCCAGACTATTAGAAAAATATCGAAAAGAAATAGCCCCGAATCTGGCAAAAATTTTAGACGTGAAAAATATCAATGCTGTTCCAAAGGTTACAGAAATCGTAATCAATTCCAGTTTTGGCAATGGGATTAAGGATTCTAAACTTCAGGAAGCAACAGTTTCCACTTTAACCAGAATCAGCGGACAAAAGCCTATTTTAACAAAGGCCGGGAAGTCAATTTCCGCTTTTAAAATCAGGGAAGGCATGGCCATAGGCGCCATGGTCACCTTGCGGGGCAAAAGAATGTACGAATTTTTGGATAAATTGATTAATGTTGCCCTGCCCCGTATCCGCGATTTCCGCGGAGTTTCGGCCAAAGCTTTTGATAAGCAAGGTAATTACACTTTAGGTTTTAAGGAACATTTGGCTTTTCCGGAAATTGCGTCAGATGAAGTTGAAAGAATTCATGGCTTGGAAATAAACCTGATAACCACGGCCAAAGACGCCAAAGCTGGCCAGGCGCTTTTATCGGCGATGGGTTTCCAGTTTAGGGAGGGCATTGAAAAAGGCGCGGATGAAATTAAAAAGCCGAAAAAATTGGATTTAAAGAAAAAGAAAGAATAATTCTATGTCAACCCAAGCCCTTCAGGCTAAAGCAAAACGCAAGCCAAAGTATTCAACCAGAACCGTCAGGCGCTGTTGGCGTTGCGGCCGTGTTCATGGTTATATGCGGAAGTTTGATATGTGCCGCATCTGCGTCAGGGAATTAGCTAACCGCGGTGAGATTCCTGGTTTGCGCAAAGCCAGCTGGTAATAATTAATAAATTTTATGGACCCAATTGCCGACATGTTAACTCGAATACGCAACGCTGGACTTGCTCGTCAGCGAACCGTAATCATGTCTTATTCAAAAATGCGTTTTGCCATCGCCACGGTTTTGGTGCGCGAATCATATTTAGCCGCGGCTCTGCCTTCGCCTGACAAAAAAACTTTTACAGTTACTTTGAAATACAATCCAGACGGAACCAGTTTTATTCAGGAGTTGGTTCGTCAATCTAAGCCAGGCCGAAGGCTCTATGTTTCTGTCGGCGCCATCCCGCGAGTGAAGAATGGTTTGGGCAAAGCAATCCTGTCCACTCCTCAAGGATTGTTGACTGATAAAGAAGCCAGAAAAAAGCATATCGGCGGAGAATTAATTTGTACAATTTTTTAAACTTATGTCCAGAGTCGGCAAAAAACCTATTACTATACCTGCGGCCGTTTCAGTTTCAGCCAACGGACCGGAAATAAAAGTCGTTGGCCCTAAAGGCGAAATTAATTTGAAATTAAACCGCCGGATTTTGAGCAAGATTGAAGGCTCAATCATTAATGTTGATGTGGTTGATCACAATAATCGAAGGGATCGGGCTTTGTGGGGTTTGGGCAGACAGTTGATCTCTAACGCGGTCGAGGGCGTTTTCAAAGGTTTTGAAAAACGACTTGAAATCCATGGTGTCGGTTTTAAGGCGGTCTTGCAAGGAGCGAATCTGCAATTAAACATTGGCTTTTCCCACCCGGTAATTTTTACGCCAGCCAAAGGTATAACTTTGTCAGTTGAAAAAAATACTATAATTATATCCGGAGTGGACAAACAGGCAGTCGGTGAAACAGCGGCGGAAATTCGCCGGCTAAAACCGCCAGAACCTTATAAAGGCAAGGGCATTAAGTATACAGACGAAGTCGTCCGCCGGAAGGCTGGTAAAGTGGTTAAGGCGGCCGGAGCTAAATAATATTTTATGAAAAATAATTCTCGAAAAATTAATCGTCAGCACAGACACAAGCGAACCCGGGCTAAAGTGAAAGGCTCGGAAGTTCGGCCAAGGTTAGTGGTGTTCCGATCGTCCAAACATATTGCCGCGCAGATAATTAATGACCAAACAGCAAAGACTTTGGTTGGCATAACAGACAAGCATTTGCCAAAAGACTTGGAGTTAGCTAAAGGCCTTTCCACTAAAATCGCCATAGCCGAAGCCTTGGGCAGGCTGATGGCCGAAAAAGCCAAACTTAAAAAGATTGAAGCGGTAGTTTTTGATTCAGCCGGATATAAATATCATGGTCGCGTTAAGGCCTTTGCCGAGGGCGCCAGAGCTGGCGGTTTGAAGTTTTAATAAATACTAAAAATAATTTATGAACCCACAATTCCGTTCACAGTCAGGTCGCAGACACCCCAGGGAGAGGGAAAAATCCGAATTTGACCAAAAAACCATTGATTTGGCCCGCGTAACCCGCGTTGTAGCCGGCGGTAAACGTATGCGTTTTCGAGCCTGCGTAGTTATAGGCGATCGGAAAGGCAGAGTTGGCATGGGCGTGGCCAAAGGCACGGACGTGCAAATGTCGGTGGAAAAAGCTTCAACCGTGGCCAAGCGCCATTTAGTCAAGGTGGTTTTGCACGGCAATACCATTCCTCACGCGATAAATCTCAAATTTAAAGCCGCCAGGATTTTATTAAAACCAGCCCCGACTGGCTCTGGTGTTATTGCCGGGGGAGCGGCCCGGGCAGTGCTGGATCTGGCTGGTATACACGATGTGGTAAGTAAAATGCTAGGTTCCAAAAATAAAATTAATAATGTTCAGGCAGTGATATTGGCTTTAAGCAAATTAAGGCCCAGGAATGTTAAGGGAAAAACCGTTACAGAATAAATATATGTCAATAAATCTTTCAAATCTAACTCCAGGAAAAGGCAGCAGGAAAAATAAGGTCAGGCGCGGTCGAGGCAATGCTTCGGGCCATGGTACATTTTCAGGCCGCGGCATCAAAGGCCAGCGAGCCCGCAGCGGCGGCCGAAAAAAGTTGGTTAGGCGCGGCTTAAAGCAAATGCTTTTGCAGTTGCCTAAATCCCGTGGTTTTCAAAGCCAGTGGAACAAGTATTCAGTGGTCAACCTAGGTGATTTATCCGAGGTCTTTAAAGCAGGAGAAAAAGTTTCACCAGAAGCCCTGGTTAAGGTCAAATTGCTTAAGCCGAAAAGTTTGGTAAAAATACTTGGTACAGGTAAAATTAATTTAGCTTTGAATGTCTGGGCGCACAGTTTTTCCAAGACGGCCAGAACTGAAATTGAAAAAGCTGGGGGATCCGCGCATATTCTGCCGATTTCCGCGCAGCCAAAACCCAAAAGGCAGGCTGCAAAACTTAAAGCTCAAGAATAATGCTTGAAAAACTTAGCCAACTTTGGCGAGTTAAAGACTTAAGAAACACTTTGTTATTCGTGCTTCTGATGTTGTTGATTTTCCGGATTTTAGCCCACATCCCAGTTCCAGGCGTTGACCCCAGCGGCTTAAAGCAGGTTTTGCAGGGTAATCCATTATTGGGGCTTTTGAATTTATTTTCTGGAGGCGGCTTACAGAATTTTTCAATTGTCATGTTGGGTGTTGGACCGTATATTACCGCTTCAATTATCATGCAGTTGCTGACCATGATTATTCCAAAACTGGAAGCAATGCAGAAAGAAGGCGAATCCGGCCAAGCCAAAATTAATCAGTACACCAGGTATCTGACCGTGCCTATGACGGTTTTGCAGGCTTTTAGCACTCTGACTTTTTTAAAGCAACAGGGCGGTGGAAAATTACTTGGCACACTCTCACCATTCCAGTTGATTACGGCCATCGTCTGCATTGTCGGCGGCACTATGCTGTTAATGTGGATCGGGGAGCTTATTAACGAAAAAAAAGTCGGCAATGGAATTTCCTTGATTATCTTTGCCGGCATTGTGGCCCAGGTCCCGCAATCCATTCAGCAGACTTTGAGCGTTTTGGATAAAACCCAAATTTTCACTATTGTCACTTTCTTGGTAATTGCCGCCATAACCATAGCTGGCGTGGTCTTTGTGACAGAGGGTCAGAGAAACATTCCGGTTACCTATGCCAAAAGAATAATGGGACAGCAGTCAGCCGGCGGCGTGAACACCCATCTGCCTTTGCGGGTTAACCAGGCCGGCGTGATCCCTATCATCTTTGCGGTTTCAATTATTTTGGTGCCGCCGCTTATTGCCCAGTTTTTCACTAAAAATGCCATCCCCTGGATCGCCAATCTGGCCACCTGGGTGAACACCACTTTTCAAAACCAGGCTTTTTATGGGGTCGCTTATTTTGTTTTGGTCGTGGCTTTTACATATTTTTACACAGCTGTGGTTTTTCAGCCGAACAACATCGCGGAGAACTTGCAGAAGCAAGGTGGCTTTATTCCCGGCATCAGGCCGGGCCAGCCGACTTCGCATTATTTAAGTTTTGTTTCTAATCGGATTATTTTAGGCGGTGCTTTGTTTCTGGGCGCAATCGCGGTTTTGCCGACTATCATGCAGTCGGCCACGAATGTAAAATCCCTGGCCATTGGCGGCACCAGTCTTTTGATCGTAGTCAGCGTGGTTTTGGAAAGCGTTAAACAAGTTCAATCCCAGTTGGTCATGCGGGATTACGAAGCTTTTTATAAATAATTTAAAAACTTAATTTCTTCAATTAAAAGCTTGGTTTGTCTGGATAGGCTGATTTTTATATTGGCAATTCTGCCTTTGGTAAGCTATAGTTAAGTAATTCCAAAGAATCCATGAGCACTTCACACCCCCGACCCTTTAACCTGATTTTGCTGGGCCCGCCCGGGTCTGGCAAAGGCACGCAAGCCCAAATGTTGGCCGAGCGTTTTTCCTTATACCATTTGTCATCCGGAGATCTGGTCAGAAAAATAATCAACTCTGAAGTATCTGGCGACCCTTTTGCCGAGGCGGTTAAAGCCAGGTACAATCAAGGTATTCCGCAGCCCGACAATATTATCGTGGAGTTAGTTGAAAAGGAAATCAATCGTCTTTATCGAAAAACCGGTTTTGTTTTTGACGCTTTTCCTTTATCTTTGCCCCAGGCAATTGGCTTGGAAAGAATGATTAAGGTTTATGAAATCCGGGAGCCTTTTGCCATTTCAATCAGGGTTTCGCTCCAGGAAGCTTTGTCCAGGTTGACCAAAAGAAAATATTGTCAGTTTGATCAGCATGTTTACCACCCCCAGGATATTTCTTATAAAAAAAATATTTGTGAATTGTGCGGCCAGCAATTAATTACCAGGACAGATGATACGCCCGAGGTTGTCAAGAAACGTTATGAAGCTTACGAATCCAGAATAAAAGAATTGTCAGGGTTTTATAGTGAAACAGGCAGGCTTTTGGAAATTGACGGCGAGCAATCAATCCAGGGGGTGTTCAGGAGCGTTATTAATGCCCTGGTGCCGCATTTATGACTAAGCTGACTAATCCGGCGGAAATAAGTGTTTTGCGTTTGGGAGGGAAAATTTTGGCGCAGACCCTTGCGCGTGTTTCTAAAGAAATTAAGCCAGGGACTAAAGCCAGCGAAATTGATGCTTTTGCTGAAAAAATAATCAGAAAATCCGGCGCCGAGCCGGCCTTTAAGGGCTACCAAGGTTTTCCCGCGACATTATGTGTTTCCGTGAATTCAGAAGTGGTTCACGGCATACCCGGCCATAAGACTTTTAAAAACGGCGATATTGTCGGCATTGATTGCGGCGTGAAATTCCAAGGATTTTTTACTGACGCGGCTTTGACCGTCGGCGTGGGAAAAATTTCAGCCAAAGCTAAAAAAATTATTGAAGTTACGGAAAAAGCTTTTTGGCAGGGCGCGAAAACCATAAGGGCCGGGGTTGCCACGGGCGATATTGGCCAGGCCATTCAGGATTTGGTGGAAAAAAATGGTTTTAATGTAGTCCGGTCATTGGTCGGGCACGGTGTCGGCCGGCATATTCACGAAGACCCACAAATCCCTAATTACGGCAAAAAAGGCACAGGTATAGTTCTGGAAACCGGTTCGGTTATTGCGGTTGAGCCTATGGTTACAGAAGGCAGTTTTGAAGTCAGCACTGCCCAAGACCACTGGACCATAATGACGGCTGATGGCGGCTTGTCCGCTCATTACGAACATACCCTTATGGTGACTGAAAATGGTTATGAAATTATTACACAATTATGAAAATTTTAGCCATTGATTGGGGCGACAAAAGATTGGGCTTAGCCATGAGTCAGGACGAATCATGGGCTTTTCCCTGGAAGGTTTTAAAAATGCAAAATTTTACCCAAACGATTGAAGAATTGTCAAAAATTGTCGAAGCGGAAAATATTGAACGAGTGGTAATTGGCCTGCCAATTGGCTTGGATGGCAAAGATACCAAACAAACCAGCCGGGTCAGGGAGGTAACGGCGGATTTGGCCCATGTTTTGAATGTGCCAGTGGAAACCATTGACGAACGATTAACCAGCGCGGCGGCCGAGAAATTGAATCTGGAAAGCGGCAAATCAGCCAAGCAAAAAATTGATGCCCAGGCCGCGGTTCAGATTTTACAAACCTATTTGGCCAGACGAGCAAAATGATATATTTTTTATCCGGCTTTGCCGCTTTTTTATTGTCAGTGTTTCTGACTTTTTTAGTCAGAAAATACAGTCTGGCAAAAAATATTGTTGATGCACCGGCCCAGGCTCCACAAAGGAAAATTCATGACAAACCCATTCCGCTTTTAGGAGGCTGGGCGATTTTTTTAAGTTTTATAATTATTGCCTGGATAATTGCCTTGTTCAGCAATCGGCTTTTCGGCGGTTTTTTCTTGCCAAAATACTTGATTGGCATAACTTTGGCTGGACTTGTTTTAATGATCGGCGGTTATTTGGATGATAAATATCATCTCAAAGCTAAAAAACAAATTTGGTTTCCGATTTTGTCAGCTTTGATAATCATTGCTTTTGGCATTGGTATACCTTATATAACCAATCCTCTTGGCGGGATATTAGATTTGAATACAATTTCCTGGACAATTTTTTCCATCCATACCCTTCCTTTTAAAATAGTTTTATTTGCCGATGTTTTTGCTTTTTTGTGGCTGATAGCCGCAACTTACACCACCAAGATTTTAGACGGGTTAGACGGCCTGGTTTCGGGTATCACGGCTATTGGCGCGGTAATCATCGCCTTTTTAAGTTTGTCCAAAGAAGTAACTCAGCCGGAAACCGTGATTTTAGCCGTGATTTTAGCCGGCTGCTGCTGCGGCTTTTTAATCTGGAACTGGCACCCAGCCAAAATTTTTTTGGGCGAAGCCGGCTCAACCTGGACAGGTTTTATGCTTGGCACCTTGGCCATTATTGCCGGCGGGAAAATCGCGACCGCCCTGTTAATTTTAGGAATTCCGGCTTTGGATATTCTTTGGGCAATTGGCCGGAGGGTTATTGCCCGTAAATCTGCTTTTGTTTCTGACCGGGGGCATTTGCATTTTCGACTGCTGGATGCCGGCTTATCTCACCGCCAGGCGGTTTTGCTTTTATACACCATTACTGCGGTTTTTGGCAGCGTAACATTGGTAACCAAAGGTCAGCAAAAATTA
Source organism: Candidatus Kerfeldbacteria bacterium CG08_land_8_20_14_0_20_43_14 (assembly GCA_002774575.1). GTDB lineage: Bacteria > Patescibacteriota > Patescibacteriia > PEXW01 > PEXW01 > PEXW01. Next base: position 6,511 of record PEXW01000067.1, on the reverse strand, counting down.
TACGCGCTCATTTCCCTCGGAGCGGTAATGCTGATTTTAGTTCTAGCAGTCGCTTTGGCCTATCGGTATCAAGTCAAATTAAAAAAAAGACCCATCAATTAAAGATGGGTCTAATAAGGTTTAGGGGTTAAGATTCAATTTTTATTTTTTGAATACCTCTCCAAAGATGAAGTCTCTTCTCGCGGTTGGTTCTTCATCATTGTATTTTTCTCGGATCTGTTTGCCAATGGCTATGGCCGATTTCACCCCATTGGTATTGATTGCCGCCTGTTTGTTGCAATCTGGCTGGAGTATATTATCAAACTCATCTAAAATATCCAGCCACTTATCATACCAATCTCTGTTTTTTTCATCCTGGTCGAATAACGCAGTTTGAAATGTTATTGCTGAAAGCAGGCATTGTGTAGTGTGGTCTTTGCAGCTCGGAATTTTTAAGATCTGCCTTAAGATCTCAATAACGGCGCTCTTGTCAAATCCGTCTGACAGTAGCTCGGTTTCTAAAGCCTGGAGCTTGCCTAGCAAATCGCTCCTTAGATCATCCAGTCCAGTTGATTCTTCTGGCGTTGGTGACATTTTGGAATCCTTTCCTTTTTTGGTTTTAAAGTTGCGGTTTTATCCTTAACGATCTATTGTAAATTCAGTTGATAATTTAGTCAAGACCCTGTTTTTATGAACAAAAGCCTATCAACCTTTGTCATAGTTGGAGTGTTGTTAATAGCCCTTGCCTGGGCTGTTGGCGGCCATGAAATTTCAGACTATACGCCCTATTATTTTCAGAGAATTCTGGGCAAATCGGCCAAGGTGGAAAATCGAGGCCAGGTTTTTAAAGTGGAAGTCGCCAGATCAGACAGAGCCAAGGCTAAGGGCTTAAGCAATCGGAAAAAATTGCCCCGAGAAAAAGGTATGCTTTTTGTTTTTGACAAACCAGGAATTTATGAATTTTGGATGAAAGACATGTTGGTTCCGCTGGATATTGTCTGGATTAATGGCAGTAAAATCGTTGATATATCCAGGAGTGTTTCGCCGCCAGCCAAAAACGCTGAGCCCCCTAAAGTTCAACCAAAATCCCCGGTTCAATATGTTTTAGAAGTTTATGCAGGAGCCGCGTCCTCTTGGCAGATCGGGGATAGCGTTGATATTACTTTTGACAAGTGGTTTTAAAACGGGTTGACCCCCACCACTTTCCAAAATAAATTTAAAAAATAGTTGAAGATATTTTTTATGATAAATATTTATATTATTAAGGAATGCTTTAATGGAAAGTGGTGCGGGGTTGACCTAAAGGCAAGGGGATGTTATTCTGCATCTACTTCGATTTAAGTCTTATTTTTTATGTCAAAATTCGCAGTCATCAAAACCGGCGGTAAGCAGTACCTAGTCAAAGAAGGCCAGACTTTAAAAGTTGAAAGATTGCCTGGTGAAGAAAAGGCTAAAGTTAAATTTGATCAAGTTTTAATGGTTTCTGACGACAAAGAACTTAAAGTCGGCCAGCCCTATATTAGCGGAGTGGCGGTTGGCGCGGAAATAATCAAACAGGGCTTGGGCAAAAAGCTTTATGTGGAAACTTACAAAGCCAAGACCAGAAAGCATCGCAAAATCGGTCATCGGCAGTTATTTACCGAAGTGAAGGTTGTAAAAATCTAATTTTTGATTTAACAATGCCCAACATTGGTTGTCATTGGTCGTTTTAGTTGTAAAATAGTCTACGAATTACGAGTAGAGCCCTACGAAACTACGAATTTATACGCCACCGCCATACGGCGGGGTCCCGCCTACTTATTGAATATTTTAAAGACCTGCCCGACATGTCGTCTCGGCAGGCGGGTGGCGGGAAATGTACGAATGGATAGAACAATTAATACTTAATTCGTATGTTCGTACTTATTCGTAATTCGAAGTTTGTTGTGTTGTTCTACACCCAAACCCAGACTCTATTTTTTCTTATTCAGCATTGTCCAATAGGCGTCGATTTCTTCAGGCTTGAGGAATTTTCGCATGGCTTGTTGAAAAAGTTCCCATTTAGTTCCGGCGCGCCAAGCCTTATCAGGTCCGCCCGGAGTTTTTTTGGCTGCCCAGCGGTTTTGGGAAAATCTGAAATTTCGGCCGTCCATTTTGATTAAAGCCTGGATAGCATCAGTTGACTCTGTTTTGGAATGTTCTCTGGCTCTTTGCAACTGGGAACTTTTATTCCAGATATTTTCCGGTGAAAGGTTGGTGGTGAATTGCACATCAATTTCTTTTTTGGCATTCGGGTCTTCTTCCACTGCCACGCCTTGCAAGTGATGAACATTAGCTAAAATGAAGTCGATTTTGTCCCGCATGTCTTTTTTCACATCCGTGTCGTAAACTTCAAAAAACTGATGGTCTATGGAAATTTTTTTAAAAAAGTTTTTCACCGCTTTTTCAATCTGCAAACCGAAATGTTCCTGGCCTGATTCCATATCATCCAGCATAGCTTGGTAGCCGGTCCTTTTGTATTCATCCAAATCCGGATTAGCAAGCTCTTGGAGCAGTAAGGCTTTATTGTAACCAGCATGCATTTTTCTCTGGGCTTCAGCCTTCAGGTATTCCAACTTGATTTCATCAGTAACGCTTTTATCAAAATAATATTGCAGGCCCCATTCACCGTCGGTCAGCAATTCGCCAAAGGAAATTTCCTGGGCTTGACCTCGTTCATCTCGATAAATTAATTTATCGGCCTGCTGTTCAATTTGCCAAACATTCTTTGCCTGCTCTGGCTTCTTTTCCAATTCGGAAAGATTTTCAGATTTGCCTTTGGCATCTGCATAGGTTTCCCGCAGGGATTGTTCCAGACTTTGTATTTTCAAAGCCGTGGCTACGGGAATTTGATAATCGGTCTTTGGCAGCTGAAATTCACTAATATCAAAAAGCTCCGGAGTTTTTTCTTCAGCTTCTGAAACCGAAACTCTTTCAATTTCGCCGGGGGCTGGTTGAGAAGTATGGGCTTCAATAGGCATAAGTTTTTAATTTAAAGCGTTCGGCGGCCTTTAAAGGCATCGGCCAAAGTTACTTCATCCGCGTATTCCAAGTCCGCGCCCAAAGGCAGGCCTCGCGCTAAACGAGTCAGTTTGATTTTAAAAGGCTTGAGAATTTTAGCCAAATACAGTATGGTGGTTTCGCCTTCCACATCCGGATTAAGCGCGAAAATGACTTCTTTTATTGCTGGTTGATTTTTTTGCAGTCTGGCCAGCAGGCTTTTAATGTTTAAATCATCAGCTGTAATGCCGGTTAAAGGGTTTAAGGTTCCGCCTAAAACATGGTAAATGCCGTGAAATTCATTGGTTCTTTCAACTGCGGCCAGGTCCTGGGTTTCGGCCACCACGGACAAAAAGGAATGATCCCGCTTTGCATCCCCGCAGATTTTACATGGGCTGTTGGAATTCCACTGTCCGCAAATGGCGCACTGCTTGATTCCGCTTTTGACTTCCATTAAGGCCTTAATTAATTGCTGCCGCTCGTCATCACTCATTTTAACTATAAAAAAAGCCAATCTTTCGGCAGACTTGGGTCCAATGCCTGGCAGGCGATTAAGCAAATTAATTAAATTTTGGAGGCTATCGGCGTATACGGGCATGCGCTAATTTTACCCCAAATTCGGCAGACCGCCCATGTCTTTTACTTTTTTGGCCATCTTATGCTGGGCTTTTTTGATGGCGTCATTCACGGCTTCTTGCACGGCTTTTTGCAGGTCATTCTGCCGGTTTGGTGAAAGCATTTCCGGGTCAATTTTAACTTCATCAACATTCTGATTGCCATCCATGGAAATTTTTACTTTTCCCCAGGCGCCGCTGCCCTCGACGCTTTCTTCTTTTAGCGCGCTTTGGATTTTTTTAGCTTGGCTGCGGTAGTCTTTAATTTGCTTTAGTTTTTCAAACATATGTTTATAAAATTAATAATAATTTATTAGGCTGGCGGCTGGCCAGTGATTTCTTCATCAGCCTTACTTTCGAACCTGACTTTATTTTCATTAAAGATTAAATCCACATGTCCGGTCGGGCCATTGCGGTGCTTGGCAATGTGGATCTCCGCGGCATTCTTTTTTAATGGATCAATATCTCGGTCATACATGGCAGGCCTATAGATAAACATAACTACATCCGCGTCTTGTTCAATAGAGCCTGATTCCCGTAGATCAGCCAGCTGGGGAATTTTCCTTTCGCGATTTTCCACAGCTCGGGATAATTGGGATAAGGCAACAACCGGTATGTTTAGTTCGCGGGCAATGGCTTTTAAGCCGCGGGTGATTTCCGCTACTTCCTGAACCCGGTTTTCAATGCCAGAGCGGCCTTCCATCAACTGCAGATAGTCAACCACAATCATGCCCAGCCCATGCTCGGCTTGCAAACGTCTGGCTTTGGTCCGCATCATCATGACATTGCTGGTGGCAGAATCATCAATAAAAATCGGAGCTTCGCTTAAAACACCCATGGCATGCCCGATTTTTGGAAAATCATTATCTTCTGGTCTGTCTGAAAGTCGGCCGGTTCGCATTTTCCACAAATCCACACCCGCTTCAGCGCAGAGCATCCGATCTACTAATTGTTCTTTAGACATTTCCAAGGAGAAAAGGCCAACGGGGATTGCAGAGTTAATTGCGGCGTGCCTGGCAAAATCCAAAGCCAGGGTGGTTTTACCCATACTAGGTCTGGCCGCCACAATGATTAAATCGCTTTTTTGAAAGCCAGCCAAAAGCCGGTCAATGTCCGGAAAGCCGCTGGTTATGCCGCGGAGTTTGCCAGCGCCTTTGTGTAATTCATCAATGCGGTCAAAAGCCTCGGATAAAACCGAGCGAATGGGTATGAAATTCTGCCTTAAGTATCTTTGCGAGACCGAGAAAATTGATTGCTCGGCTTCGTCCAGTAATTTTTCAACATCCTCTTCTTCCTGATAACCAATACTGCTGATTTCCGAAGCAGCGGACAAAAGCCTGCGTAAGGTGGCTTTTTTTTGAACAATGTTGGCGTAATTGATGACATTGCTGGCCGTGGGCACGGTATTGGCCAGGGAGGTCAAAGTGCTCATGCCGCCGATTTTTTCCAGCTGTTTTTTATCTTCCAGGCGGCTGGAAAGGCTGACCACATCAATCGGCTCGTGCGCTTCATACAAATCCCGCATGGCTTCATAAATCCAGCCATGGATATCGCGGTAAAAATCTTCGGTTCGTAAAATATCCGCGACCTTGATAATTGCGTCTTTATCGATTAAAAGTGAGCCTAGCAGCGCTTGCTCGGCTTCAAGGTTTTGAGGCGGGATTTTATCAATTGGATTTAGCTGGGGGCTGGGCATAGGGTTTTATTCTCCTTCGCAATATCCCAGGAGCTTGCTCTGGAGAAAAATAGGAAGAGGAGAAGCTACGGAGAATGAACAAATATTAGTTATTAGTGATACCCCGTAGCTGTATTGAGAGGGGGCGTTCATTATCTTACCCAGCCTGCTTATTCATAGCAAGTCTGGAAATCTCCCCAGTTTTTCCACTTTTTGCCGGTTTTATGATATGCTGGTTTCCTATGACAGAATTACAGCAGGTCCTAGTGGTTTTAGATGTGGAAACTACGGGGTTAAAGCCCGAAGATGGCCATGAAATCATCGAGGTCGCAGCTCAAAAAATTCAAGGCCGGGAAGTCATCAGCGAGTATATTAGTTTGGTGGCAACCAATCGTATTATTGACGCGGCAACCGAAAAAGTCCACGGTATTTCCAACGCGCTTTTGGCCGTGGAAGGCAGGCCAGGCTCTGAAGTATTTCCTGAATTGGTAAAATTTATCGGCCAAGCGCCGATTGTCGGTCATAATATCAATTTTGACCTGGGCTTTATTAATGCCCATTTAAAAAGGCTGGGGATGCCTTTATTGCAAAATCAGCCGGTTGATACCCTAAGTCAAGCCAGGCGTTATCTTTTGATGCCAAGCTACAGTCTGGAAAAAGTCGCCGCCTACTTAAAAGTGCCACAGCCCCTTGCTCACCGGGCTAAAGCGGATGTGGAAACAACCCGCGAAGTTTTCTGGAAACTGATTGAGCGGGCTAAAAACGGGAAAACTTAAAAGCTTTTTCGGGTGGCCAGGTAAAGTATGCCCAGCACTATTATCAAGAATAAAACTACGAATATTTGTCCTCCAGTCATATAAACTAAGTATAGTCGAGTTTTTTGTTTTGGTGAAGCTTGTTTACAGACGCTAATTAAAAGAGTCAAATTGTTTTTCATCCCGCAGCCGCTGGACTTTTATTAGATCGTAAATAGCTGCCATCGTGAAAATAATCTGGAGGATAATGAAAATTACATCGCGCAGATAAATGCTGTATGTTTCTAAACAGAGGCCGCCAAGGATGTAAAAAACATCCCGCCTCTTTCTTTTTTTTGATTATGATTCCGGCTGAAATGAGTAAAAGTCCAGCGGCTCTGTCAAGGCTGAATTGACCCCCATATACTAGACACGACGGTCTAGACCAATTAACGTGTGGGCATATGAAAAAACATCACTCAATATCTCCT
>PEXW01000012.1 GCA_002774575.1 Candidatus Kerfeldbacteria bacterium CG08_land_8_20_14_0_20_43_14 | reverse complement strand
ATAGCCAACAGCACACATTTTTGATTAATATGCCCATTGCGAGCCCCGTTTCAAGCGGGGCGTGGCAATCTCCATTTAGGAGACCAAGATTGCTTCGTCGCTACTGCTCCTCGCAAAGACAGATTAGGTAGCTTTACTGATTATTTTATCGATAATGCCGTATTTCTTGGCCTCGTCCGCGGACATAAATTTGTCCCGGTCGCTGTCTTCTTCAATCTTTTTGACGGTTTGGCCGGTGTGATGAGCAAGAATCAAATTTATCCGGTCTTTGATCTTTAAAATATGTTCAGCGCGGATTTTGATGTCTGAAGCCTGGCCTTCGGTTCCGCCCATGACTTGGTGGATTAAAATTTCCGAATTCGGTAAAGCGAATCTTTTGCCTTTGGCTCCGCCGGCCAGCAACACGGCGCCCATGCTGGAAGCCATGCCCACGCAGATGGTGCTGACATCGGGTTTGACATATTGCATGGTGTCGTAGACTGCCATGCCGGCCGTAACCGAACCGCCAGGAGTGTTGATGTAAATTTTAATATCTTTTTCTTTATCCTGGTTTTCCAAAAGTAAAAGCTGGGCAATGACAGTGTTGGCCACGGCATCATCAATCATATCGCCCAAAAAGATGATGCGGTCTTTTAGCAAACGGGAATAAATGTCATAAGCCCTTTCGCCAAAATTGGATTTTTCTATAACAGTTGGGACTAAATACATAAGTTGTTATTGTTGATTAATTTTGAGAATTTTGGGAAGAAATATTAAACACCCCGTTTTTAGGTTATAGAAGGAATTTGAATTTTGGTCAAGCGGCTGAGTTATATAAAGATGTTGGAACAGGTTAGATATAATTTAGGCCATCGTTATTAAACCTAACCTTCATATGTTCAAGATTTCCGAGGTTCCTTCGGAAGCTAATACTCGCGGCTGGCTGTTGACAAATTTTTTGTTTGTGCTATGCTTATCTGTTTTCTGCAAATAAAAAGAAGAAAAGTAAAAGTTGAAATAATAATAACTGTAACTGTTTAAACTCTAAACAAAGGAGTGTTGGCATGTGGTTATTGATGGTGCTTCTAGGGACCATTAATCCCAACTTTCATCAGTTCAAAGAGAATCGTATTGGACGTTACTTTGGGATGACCATTGTCCGGTTCTTCGTGTCACTGTTCCTTGTCGGATTGATCCAGTTCTATTTCTTGCTGCCGGCGATGTATTGGCCGAAATACCTCTGGGTCATTTTTTTCCAGATTTTATGGAATTGTTTCATCACGTGGATTGAATCTGACAATGATGGTAATTCCGGTTTGCCAGCAACAATTCTCACGATAGTTTTGGCAATTATTGTGGTCATATCATCAGTGGTTGGTTTATCCCCATACTTAAATACCGCATCAAGCCTTAGGCCGTTGATGAATATCAAGATGGCGGACAATTTGCCGATCGAGAAACAGGAAAAGCTTGACCTGAACCATGTTCTGTCCGTCCCTCCAGAAATGGCCGCCTGGAAAGCCGACAAAGTCATTAGTGGTGGTGGCAAGAATTATGGAGCGTTCTTCAAAGTAGGGACGCTCGAACTCCAGAAAATCCAAGGCCGTCAGATGTATGCCGCACCATTGGTGTATAACGGTTTTATGGCATGGTGGCGATCAGATGGTACGCCGGGATTTGTCCTGGTGGATGCTGAAGATCCTAATTTGGATGCGCGACTGGTTATTCTCGATCGGCCGATGAAATACTTACCAGAGGGTAATTGGGGAGACAACCTGGAGCGGTACCTATATTATCGCGGGTACAGTAATTACACCCAGTATGAGCAGGTTTTCGAAGTTAACGACAGCCTGCAGCCATATTATGTTGTGACGCTCACGAAGTTTTCAACAGGTTTTACCGGCGAAGTCGTGGAGAAAGTATTGTTGGTCGATCCGATCACCGGAGTTATCCAGCCGTTTGTGCCTGGCACCACGCCGCAATGGGTTGACCGTGCGTTTCCGCGCAAACTGGCGATCCAATACGCGGAATGGTGGGGCAAATACATACACGGCTGGTGGAACCAGTCCATAGGTGGGAGCAAGGATGTCCTGAAACCGGTCGGCGGGGTGATACTCGTCTATGGGAATACGGAACATCCAGATTTCTTCATCCAGATGACTTCGCACACCGAAAAAGACCAATCGTTGGTAGGATATTTCCTGTTCAATTCCCACCGCAATGAGGCTATGTATTATGTTATAGGAGCGGGGACAGGGAAGAGTTTCGGCCACAGTGCGTCTGTCGAGATGCTGGTTGAAGCCCGGGAAGAGGTGACAACGCCGAAGTTCCATACCAGCTTCATCACTTATTATCCCAATTTATACGGAGAACCTACCTGGGTAGTGCCGATCATTTCGCCAAATCATTTGGTGGAGAAGATCACATTCGTCTACGCACCAAATTCACAGGCGTCTAACGCCGTAGCGATTGGGAGCAACAAGACTGAAGCACTAAGTGCCTACCTGGAACTGCTGGCCAAGGCGAGATCTGAGGAAATCGGAAAAGTACCGACCGACCAGGCGAACCTTATGGTGGCGGGCGGACCCGTGTCCAGGATTGGCATGGTGCCTCTCTTATGAGGAGTTAGATATTTCATTGAACTCAATGACATTCCGAACCGGATTTTCCAGGTGCCGCCCGGCACAAATCCGGAAATCCTAGCCATGACCCGCGAACGCGATATTGTCCGGTTGCAGTACCTCGACACGAAAGAAGGGGTGCTGAGCGTTCAGCAATTCATTAATACTCGGTATGCCAACCTCACTGTTAGCCCGGAACAGAAGGCTTACGATGAGCAAGTGACCGAGCAGTGAGGCACGGATAAGGATAAGGCGGAATATGTTGAGCTTTTAAAAAGTCAGAAACGGCTTGATGAGCTCAAGAAAAAGTTCGGTGAGACGGTTACACCCGACAATAAGTAAAAGTTCTTTTAGTGATTTACACTTGGAAGCAGTCATAACTGGCTGCTCTTTTTTTATCCTTAAGGTTTTTTTAAACCCCCTCAATCCTCCAGCCTTTGGGCGTGTGGATTAATTTGCCCGGTACGGAAAAGCCCGCGGCTTTTTTATGCCCGCCCCCGCCGAATTTCTGCGCTAACGCCGAAACATCCACGCCTTCTTGCGTGGTCCGCAAACTGACTTTCACAAATCCGGCTGGGTCTTCTTTTAAAACCATGACAATTTTGGCATCCTGCAAAGCATTTAAGAAATTCGCAATCCCTTCCAAATCATCTTTAGTGGCCTCGCATTCCAAAAGGTCGTTTTGGGTGATAACCGTGCTGACCACGCCGTCCTCGTGGCGAGTTAAGCGGTCCAAAGCCCTGCCCCAGAGTTTTAAAGTGTTGACAGTCTTGTTTCTGACCGTGAAATTGGTAATCGTCCTGAATTTGGCGCCATAGCCCAAAAGCTTGCCGGCAATTTCCATGGAAGCCTGGGTCGTGGCCAGATTGGAAAAGCCGCCCGTGTCAGTCAATATGCCGGTTAAGATGCAGGTGGCCATATCCCGGGTGATTTGAATTTGCTGGCTTTCGAAAAATTGATATATCAATTCTGAAGCCGAAGAAGCGGTTGGTTCGACCAGATTAATTTTTGCAAAATTTGGATTGGTGGGATGATGGTCAATGTTTATTAGAATCGGTTCACCTTTGATTTTTTCCAAGAGCGGACCGATTCCGGCATAAGACAGGCTGGAAGAGTCAATAAAAATAATCAGATCAAAAGGGATGTGGGCGATTTCTTCGTCCGTATACAAAATATGCTCCCACAAAGGCAGGTAGCGCAAATGTTGAGGCACGGGGTGCAGGCAATAGATGTGGAAGTGCTTGCCAATATCCCGAAGCCAATTAGCCATGGCCAGATTAGCGCCCAGGGTGTCGCCATCTGGTTTCTGGTGGGCAATTAACAGGATTTCATCAGCCTGATCAATTGCTTGTTTGATTGTTTGGAAGGTTTGAAGTTTGTCTGGCATAAATTAAATAGCTGGGTAGTATAAACTAGCCAGCTGGGTTGGTCAAGCCCCGCACCACTTTCTAAGCAATGGCTGAATTAATGACTTAAAAATGTTTTTCCGGCTAAATATCTTTATCTACATAATTAAACCTTTTAATAGAAAGTGGTGCTGGATTAAGCCCATGGGGATTCAGGAGGTTTGGGTTTTGGCGTGGATAATATCTACGAATTACGAATGGTTATGCCCGCCTTAGGAGGTGTAGGCGGCCAGCTTGCTGGCCTAATATTTTCAAACAGGCAGAGCCACCGCCGGTGGCGGGGTAAACAAGCTCTGTAGCTACATGTTTAAAAAGACATTGAGGTAAATGGCGGGCTCTACAATAAAACCTATTCCAAATCCTTTTTTACCTTATCCAACAAGGCTCCTATTTTTTGAGCTTTTTTTTCGCGAATATCAATAACGAAATGTAAAGACGGGATTCTTTGCAGGACCAAGGTTTTCATTAATTCATGTTGCAGAAAAGGCAGGCGTTTTTTGATTAAAGCCAGTGCTCCACCTGCGTATTCATCGGGAATGACGGAGAGGAAGATTTTGGCATGGCGAATATCGCCCGTGGTTTCCACGCGGATGATGCTGACTAAAGCCGGGGGCGGAAAATTAAATTCAGTTAAAAAAATTTCCCCAAGTTTTTGCTGGAGGAGGGAATTTAATTGGTTGATTCTTTTTAGGGACATGGGGTAGGAGTTAGTGAGGTGGCGGGGTTAGCTAGGTAGCAAGTTGGTTTTTTAAAATTAACTGGCCAACCTGCTGATTTTCCAATCTCCTTTCGCCTTAATCCAGCCAAGTTTTTGCCATTTTATAAGTTCCTCGGAATAAGGGAGATTTTTTGGCAAAGGATTAAGACAATAAATCTTGATGTGTTTATTAAAGGTTAAGTTTAGCCCAATTGCAAAAGCGATTTCCGCAAAAACACTGGGGCCAATATAATTAGGAATTCCTTTTTTCTTGAGATTTAATACAAATAATACATTAGTCTTGGTAATGGCTTGATAAAATGTTTTATGGACAATTTTATAGTTTAAGCGTTGACCCTTAACTATCTTTTTAGGATAAGCTAAAATTTTATGACCATTTTTTTCAAATCGGTTTTTACAAACCAAGGCCTCTTTATAAAAAGATGAACTAGCTGAAATGACTATTTTTTTCATATGGTATTGTCATCCCGAGCCCGAGGCCGCCTGGTGACGACGAAGCAATCTTTATTAATTTTTATTATCAGGCAAGATTGCTTCGCAAATCCTCGCAATGATATAGCAATGTTAATTCTCCAACTTTCTGGTTACTAATTTTTCTTCAACAAAAACCAAAGTGTCGCCTTCTTGCAGGCCATTCAGGCCGGTTAATTTCAAACCGCATTCGTCGTTCAAACCAACTTCGCCGACATTTTGCTTGTTTTTCTGCAACTGCTCCAAATTAGCCTGGCCAAAAACTTTACTATTCCGAAAAGCTCTGACTTTGGCTTTGGCTTTGATTATGCCTTCAGTAACTTTGGCGCCCAGAATTGTGGTTTTGCTTTCAGAGCGGAAAATTTTCAAAATTCTGGCCTGGCCAATGGCTTCTTCCACGATATCCGCGCCCAATTTTTCTTCCAAACCTTTTTTAATATCATCAAGTAGTTCATAAATTACAGCATAAGTTTTTACTTTAGTACTGGCATTGGCAATCGCTTTTTGATTGGCACTGACATTAAAACCCAAAAGCCAGGCGCCGGCTTGTTCAGCTCTCATGACATCTGACTCATTAATGTTGCCCAAAGCCTGGCCCACCACTTCTGGTCTGACCTCTTTAAAGCTGAAAGTTTTCAGGCTTTCCAAAATTGCTTCCAGCGAGCCAACCTTGTCGGCTTTTAAGAACAAAGGAAGTTTCTTGGTTTCACCTTCGGTTTTGCCGGCGATAACCGAAGCGGTTTTGGCCGATTCCCTGGCTTTCATTTGCATTAATCTTAAAGTGGCTTCTTGCTGTTTCATCAATTTCCGCGCGGCCTTTTCATCCGTAGGAGCTTCCAAAACATCACCCACGGCCGGAGCGGCTTTTAAACCTAAAATCACCACTGGCATGGAAGGCTCGGCTTTATTTACAATCTTGTCATTCCAATCCTTCAAACTTTTTACTTTGCCAATGACCGAGCCGGCAGTTACAAAATCGCCGATTTCTAAAGCGCCGTTTTGAATTAAAATTGTGGCCACCGGTCCTTCGCCCGGATCAACATGGGACTCGATGACTGTGCCGACTAGTTTGCCTTTTGGGTTGGTCAGCAAAAGATCTTTTTCCATGTCAGCCGTTAATAAAATTGCTTCCAAAAGATCATCAATACCCTGGCCGGTTTTGGCTGAAACGCCCACGGTTACAATTTTGCCGCCCCAGTCTTCGGGTTGCAAATTAATGGAAGCCAATTCAGTTTTTACTTTGTCCAAACTGGCACCCTCTTTATCAATTTTATTTATGGCTACCACAAAAGGAATTTTGGTTCGCTCGATTATATTTAAAGCTTCTCTGGTTTGGGGCTTAATGCCGTCATCCGCGGCAATTACCAAAATGCAGACATCGGCAATGTTGGCGCCTCTGGCGCGCATGGCAGTAAAAGCTTCGTGGCCGGGCGTATCAATAAATGTGATCAGGCGATTATTTTTTTCCACCTGATACGCGCCAATGTGTTGGGTAATGCCGCCGTGTTCTTTTCCCGCCACATTGGTTGTGCGAATGGCGTCAAGCAAACTGGTTTTGCCATGATCAACATGACCCATAACTACAACTACCGGCGGCCGGGGTGTGGTTCTGTCTTTGTCAGCCAGAATTATTTCCGAAACTTTTTGCGCCAAATCCGTTTCTCTTTCCGAAGTGGTTTTTTCTTTTTGCGGCTTTATTTCCGCGCCAAAATCCGAGCCGACAATCGAGGCTGTGTCAAAATCAATTTCTTCGTTTAAAGTGGCTAAAATGCCATTTTTCATCAAATGCGAAATAACCAGCGGCGCCGGCTTTCCCAAGCGCGCGGCAAATTCTCTGACCGTAATTCGGGAAGGGATTTCAATTTGCCCGACTGGACCGGCAGTTTCGGCTTTGGCGATTTCATCTTCTTCTTTTTCCGGTTCAAAAAGCTCGGGAGTTTCTTTGAATTTTTTTATAATGCCCATGCCAACCACATCCGAAACTTTGTGAGCTTTAGAACCAATGCCAAAACCAAGCTTGGGCAAAGCTTGTCTTAAATTTTGAACAGGGATTCTTAATCGACGCGCGAGTTCGGTTACATTCATAAGTGCTTGGAATTTTAATAAATTTTGGACTAAAAGTCAAGAATAAAATTATCTACGCCACCGCCATACGGCAGGGTCCCGCCAACTTATGAATAGTTTTAAAGACCTGCCCGACATGTCGTCTCGGCAGGCGGGTGGCAGGAAATTTACGAATTTTTTACAAATATACGAATAAGAAGTATTTTATGAGCAGAGGCTGGGATTGATATCGGAGTAGAGACTTTTCCGTCTTATGCCGTAGGCAGATGAGTCTCAAGCTCAAGAGGCGGATCCCTGCCTGCCGGTAGGCAGGGCGTCATTGGCGGAAGTTTCTGTCATTTTTCCCATCAGAAAAAGAAAAACCCCGCCGAATCATCGACGAGGTTTTTTGAAATGGGCAGGCGTCATCAATGCCTGGAATGCTCAACCATCAGCACTATTCTTTTCCCAGTTGGCATGCTTATGGCTGAAGTTATTGTCCCCGGGCATTGTATTTTGTGCATATCTTTAAATCCGGTTTTTATTCTCTGACCGCACCATTCACATTCGGAACAACAGGCGATGGCGTGTTTTATGTTTTTGTGTTTGTGGCAATCGCAGTCACAAATTGAAAAATCTTGTTCTGCGCTGCATAAATTTTTTGTCTCTTCAGGTCCATGAGCTTCTTGCCGATGCTCTTCTATTGAACCCGTTATGTAAACTCCGCATGATGGACAATAAGTGCAAACGCAGACATGCATCTTTTTTGGTCCTGGGTTTTCCGAGTGGCAAGAGCAGCGACAGTGGCCCCATCCAACTTTGTTTTCTGTTGTTAAACCAGTCATTTTTCAAGCTCCTTTCTTTGTTTTGGTTTTGCTAAAAGCCTATTTTCTTACAAGAAATTTGGCAAATTTAAAATCTAGACAGGCATTATTTTACCCCTGAATTATTGGGCTATTTTAGTTATTTAAAACTACGTTTTTTGCCAACAATGATTTTAACTCTTTTTGGCACAACCTCGATAGTTGCCGGCGTCTTAATAATAGTTTCGCCATCAGCCATTATTGGCAGGGAATCGCCGCCGCTTCTTATAGTTAGCTTTTTAAAAGGAAAAACACTTTTTTTAGAATAGCTGGGTTTTTTCATAAAACTAAAAAGAGATTTCTCAATCTGGGGCCTGACAATTACTTCCAGTTTGCCATCATGCGGATTACCGGCTTCGCTGAAATTTGAAATATCAATAGTGGAAGGGGTAACGGTTGAAACTTGAAATTGGTTGTCGCAATTCAAAGTCAAAGTCCGGCAATCCGGAACATGCAAGGCCGAAAGAAAATACCGGTTATTAACTTTTCCCAAATCCAAACTGCTGGTTATTCTGGCTGAAAGCGTGTCGCAGGCTGATATGCCATGAGGAATGCCTAATGACTGGGCAATAAAAGTTTGTTCGCCCAAAGGAATAATGCCGATGGTGGTTTTAAATTCAGCCAAGGTTGAAATGGCATTGTTAATCAGTTTGTCCGTACCGACTAAAACAATGGTTTCGGATTTACTTTGAATGGCGTCTTTGATAGTTTCCGAAAGACTTTTTAAAATCGTAAGTTTTTCCCAGCGTCCTCGGATGTCCAATTCGATCAAACGATTTTCAATTTTCGCAAGCTCTGGCTCGAACTTTTTATTATTAATATCTGACTCGACAATGAAAGTGTACATTAAAAAATTATTTTACTTTTTCAATTTTTTCACTTGCCAAAGCTTCACTGCCCATTGTGCATTTGCCGTTGATACTTGCGCCAGCTTCAACGGTTAGGGATTGTGTTTCAAAGTTCCCAAAAATTTTCGCTGACGACATAATTTGCAGTTTGCCCAAAGCTTTAATGTTTCCATGTAATTCCCCAGCCAAAAAAATATCTTGAGCTTCGATGTTGGCTTTAACTTTAGCCGTCGGACCGATGTTAACATTATTCTTTGTTTTTAAAGTGCCTTGCAATTGGCCCTTGATGATCACATTACCTTCGCCGACAAAATTGCCTTCTACCTTTACCGAAGAGCCAATAATGGTTTCGCTCTGGCGGCTGTTTTGGGTATCGTTCTTGAAAATAGCCATATAATTGATTTTTTAATGGTTTAATAGCTTCTAACAGGATTGTACTTTAGAGGCTGACAAAGGTCAAAATGCGCAGGTCAAATTGTATTTATGTCGAATGTTCGTTACACTGCAAAAAGAAATTAACTAATCAAAACCTTATGTCAGAAAACCTACAAAATCAAGCATTGAACATCAGAAAAGATTTGAGGACACTGCTAATTTTGGTAGTTGTTATTGTCATTTGTTTTGGAGGGATTAAGATGCTAGACCAAAAAACTGACTTTGTTTCGAGAATTGTAAGTTCATTACATTTAGCGACACTTGGAAATAGCTAAAATTAGCCAATATTACCACAGTAGATTCCGCAAAATGCGGGTCAACCTCTGGCTGGCAATGGTCCTGCCAACCGCT
>PEXW01000042.1 GCA_002774575.1 Candidatus Kerfeldbacteria bacterium CG08_land_8_20_14_0_20_43_14 | reverse complement strand
CATACCCGCATCCACTCTGTGCTCAAAATGCCGCCACTGGTGTTTGTGCAACGGTTGCTCCCACTCGTCGAAAAAGTGTCTTAATTTTGGGAGTCTTGACAGTTTTGTTTTTCGTCTTCCAATACTGGTAAAGAGGTTTTGCATTGTTCCGCCATTTTTTCAATTTTATCTTCCCAAACAATACCAAACTTTTTACGCTTTGAAAGCTCTTTGTATCCGTGGAGTAATTTTTCCTTTGACCAGTTTTGAAAATCTTTTTTTGGCATAATTATCTGATCAAATCATTAACACTAACATTAAGAGCTTTCGCAATTTTAGATAACGTTTTAATGGTTGGATTCGTATTAGCACCAGACTCAATTTTGATTATCGTATTATAAGTAACATCCGCGAGCTTAGATAACCTATCTTGTGAAACGCCAATTCTACCACGATACTTTTTTATATTATCAGCAATCGTGGATTTGTTGTTTGATGACATTGTAATATATTACTATAATCAAAATACTACTTCTTTGCTTTCATTAAACTATTACTATATTAGCAGAAAAAGTTTTAAATGTTAAGGAATGGGAGTACCCCTTGCCCGCGCACGGGTGGGTGGGGCAAGGGCAGTCTTGTACGCGGCGCATCCCGCCTTCGCGGGATTACGAAAAATCTCTGGCTTTTTAAGAAAGAGGCGCGGGGGGCTGCGGGGCGGAATTCCCCCCAAACCCCCTTCCGCCCCGCAATCAAATCAATAATTCTCCTTAAAATAGGTTCGTACTTCGTTGTAAAGCCATACCATCAAAAAACTTTGCGAAATTTTTCCGAATTTTTCATGGGCGCTGGCTATGGCTGACCAGTGCTTTTGTGGGCGAGATTCCTGAACAGGGCGGACTTTCCCGAAAGCCAAGACGAGGTTCGCCTCCCGCGCGATTTTAATTCTGTCTCGGATTTGCTTTGCCCAATTAACTAAAAGTATATGAGCATGAACAATAACAACAAATATTTTCTTTACGCTCGCAAGTCCACCGATGTAGAGGACAAGCAGGTTTTATCTATTGAAACGCAGATCACAGAATTGCGCGCCTTTGCCAAGCAAGAGGGCTTGCATATCGCCGAGGAGTTTATTGAAAAACAATTTGCCAAAATTATCGGTCGCCCGATATTTAACAGAATGATTTCGCGTATTGAAAACGGCGATGCAAACGCTATTCTTGCTTGGCACCCGGACAGATTGGCGCGCAATTCTGTTGACGGTGGAAAAATTATCTACCTGCTTGACGGCGGTGGACTTGCGGACCTGAAATTTCCGCAATTTTGGTGCGAAAACACCTCACAAGGAAAGTTCATGCTCAATATCGCCTTTGGGCAAAGCAAATACTATGTGGATTCGCTTGCCGAGAATACGAAACGAGGATTGCGCCAAAAAGTGAGGCGCGGAGAATATCCAGGCCTTGCGCCTATCGGATATATCAACGATGTGCGGACGAAAACTGTCGTCGTTGATAAAAAGCGAAGCGTGATAATTCGCAAGGCCTTTACGCTCTACGCAAAAAATGGAAGTCGCCTCGAAGACATCTCAAACTTTTTGGCGCAATCCGGTATCCATTCTCGGAACGGCAAGCGACTCCACCGAGACAGAATTACTTTTATCCTTTCCAATCCGTTCTACTACGGACATTTTTGCTATGGTGGTGAAATCCACGAGGGCAAGCACCAGCCAGTTGTCTCAAAGAAAATTTTTGATAAGGCGCAGGAAGTTTTGAAGCAAAGAGGCAGACCGCATCACAAGCAGAAAAATGAGCCAAAAGCGTTTTGCGGACTGCTTTCCTGCGCCTCATGCGGAATGATGATAACTGGCGAATACAAGGTGAAGCATCAGAAAAACGGCAATGTTCACGAATATGTGTATTACCACTGCACCAAGAAATCTAAACTCAAGTGTCCCGAACCTTGTATTCGTCAAGAGGAACTGGATCGCCAGTTATCATCTCTCATTCAAAAATTTTTTTTGAGACCGGATTGGGCGGAAGAAATGCGGGGGATGTTGGAAAAAGAAAAATCAGAATCCGCCCAATCCTCAACCGTTTTTGTTCAGGAAAGCCAAGAACGAATCCGCGCCATACAAACGAAGCTCCAGCGACTTCTGGACGGCTATTTGGAACAAGATATTGAACGCGAAATATATCGTTTAGAAAAAGCCAAACTCCTTTCCGAAAAGAAGTCGCTGGAAGAGCAAATGGCGCGGATTGAACAAAAGCGTACTGGCTGGCTCGAACCTATGGCGGAATGGATAAAAGAGGCAGGAAACCTGCCTAAAATCACACGGGAGAGTAACCTTTTTGCGAAAAAGGTTACCGCCAAAGAAATCTTTGGCTCGAACCTCCTCCTCGGCGAAAAATCAGTGCGCGCCAGCGCGCCAAAAATTCTGAATTCGTTTGGAAAAATGGGGGGAAATCAGTGGGACGCGCTTCGCGCGTCGCACCTTTTGGCTTTGAAAAAGCCGTTGAGTTCTGTATTGGTGCGCCCAGGAGGAATCGAACCTCCAACCTTGGGCTTAAAAGGCCCCTGCTCTGCCAATTGAGCTATAGGCGCATAAATGCGTTAGTCTAATAAGTTGTTAATTATTGCAGTCAAAACCAGGGATTAGCCATTTGAGTCCCGTCCCGCCGTATGGCGGGACGTGGATCCTCGACCAGACGCTTTCGCGTCGTGGGCGGGACTATAGGCGCATAGATGAATCGAATTTATTTAATTGTCAATTATTGTACCCAATATCAGGAATTAATCAATTGAGTCCGTATGGCAAATCTTAATGTCCGTATTGTGCCTGATTTTTTAAATAATTACAAGCCCTTTCATGCTAAAATAAAAGCATGGATAATTTCCACCCGGCAAGCCTGAAAATTGAAGAGGTTTTTCATAAAATCGATTCTTCCAGCCATGGCCTGAATAGCCTGGAAGTGGCTCACAGACTGAAGAGTTTTGGCGAAAACAAACTGCCTGATAAAGATTCGGTTAATTCTTTGCGGACTTTAGTCAGGCAATTTGAAAGCAGCCTGGCCATTATTTTACTGGTAGCAGCTATTATCAGTTTTGCCATGGGCGATAAGCTGGATGGTTCGGTAATTTTAGCGGCAATCGCCTTAAATGTCGTTGTTGGTTTTTTCCAGGAATACCGCGCGGAAAGGGCTTTGTTGGCTTTGCAAAAAGTGGCTACTTTTACGGTTACGGCTTTTCGCGATGGGCGGGAAAGAGATGTTGATTCGAAAAGTATTGTTCCGGGCGATGTTTTAGTCTTGCACGCCGGGCAAAAAGTCGCGGCTGATGCCAGATTGATTGAAGTCAGTGAATTGGAGATTAATGAAGCCGCTTTAACCGGCGAATCAGAGCCGGTTTCAAAAATCACGCGGTTTTTGCCTGACGCGGTTACCATTCCGGAAAGAGCGAATATAGTTTTTGCCGGCACAGTTATTGTCCGCGGCAGAGGTTTGGCAGTGGTTTGCGAAACAGGGATGAATACGGAATTGGGCAAGATCGCTGCAATGCTGCAAACCACGATTACGGAAAAAACCCCGTTGCAAAAGAAACTGATTAAATTGAGCTGGGATATAACCGTGGTGATTTTATTCATCGCACTTTTGATTTTCTTGTTCGGAATTTTTAAGCTGTATGACGCCGAAGCCATGTTTACGACATCAGTGGCTGTTGCCGTGGCCGCCATTCCAGAGGGCCTGGCCGTTGTCATTACCGTGATATTGGCCATAGGCATGCAACACATGTTAAAGCGGCGGGCTTTAGTCAGGTCATTATTGGCGGCTGAAGCACTTGGCTCGGTTACAGTCATAGCCACGGATAAAACTGGAACCGTAACTGAAGGCTATATGCGCGTGGTTAAAATTCTGACTCACGATAAAGAAGTCAGTCATCCTCATCAAGATCCGGGCGAGCCAGACCCAAGCGCGTTGATGGTTTTGAAATACGCGGCTTTGGCTTCTGACGCGACCATAGAAAATCCTGACCGGCCATTGGAACAATGGGACATCCGCGGGAATTTGACTGAAAGAGCTTTGGTCAGAGCTGCGGCAGAAGTGGGTTTTAATCTTTTAAGTTTGCGCAAGCAGTATTCCCGGTTAGCTGATGTGCCTTTTGATTCCAGCCGCAGGTTTATGGCAGTAATGTGCGAAAAGTCAGGAGAAGGTAGGTTTGTTTTTGTAAAAGGCGCGCCAGAAGTCCTGGTTGCTCATGCAAAATTTATTGATGAAAACGGCCAGCCAGTTTTATTAACAGCCGAAAGGAAAAAAGCTTTTGAAAACAAAGTTAAAGAAATGAGCAAACAAGGCCTGCGCGCTTTAGCCGTCGGCTTTCGCAAATCAGAGCATAAATTTGGGGGAGACTTTGATGAAAAAGCCGCTTTGGCTGATTTAAGCTTGGTGGGCGTTGTTGGTATCCAAGATCCTTTGCGAAAAGACGCTTCGGAAACTATTGAAACATTAAGAAAGGCCGGTATAAAAACCGTAATGTTGACCGGAGACAACCAAGCCACGGCCCAGGCCATCGCTACAGGACTTGGTTTGTTAAAAGACGGCGAGGGAGTTATGGACGGCAGGGAACTGGAGAAATTTAACGAAGATGTTTTAAAAGAAAAGGTAAGAGATGTGAAAGTTTTTTCCAGAGTAAGCCCCAAAGACAAACTAAGAATTGTTGATGCCTGGCAAGCCAGGGGCGAAATTGTGGCCATGACCGGCGATGGAGTGAACGATGCGCCAGCCTTAAAAGCGGCTAACATTGGCGTAGCCTTAGGTTCAGGCACGGATGTGGCCAAAGAAGCGGCGGATTTGGTTATTTTGGATAACAATCTTTTCACTATTGCCAATGCGGTGTTTGAAGGCAGGGTAATTTACCGGAACATGAAGCGGGTAATTTTATATTTGGTCGCTGGTTCTTTTGTCGAGCTATTCGTCGTGGTGGGCGCAATGGTTATCGGCTGGCCTTTGCCCATGGGCGCTGCTCAAATTTTGTGGATTAATTTAGTTACTGATTCTTTGCCGACCATTAGCATGACCCAGGAGCCGGCTGATGAAGGCATTCTGGATGAGCCGCCAATCAGGCCAACCCGTCCGATACTTGGGTCTTACACCCGATTCATGATGTTGTTACTGACTATTACCGTGGGCGGCGGCAGTCTTTTGCTTTTTTGGCTTGGCTGGTCAGACGGCCAAGCTTTGGCTTATGGCCGGACCATGGTTTTCACCTCAATCAGCGTCGTTCATCTGATGGTTGTCTTTACCACCCGGACTTTAAGAAAGCCGATTTTTTCTTCTTCGCCTTTTAAAAATCCCTCGTTTATTTTAGCCGTACTAATATCATTAGGCCTTCAGCTGGTTGCCGTTTACACACCCTTTGGCCAAAAGGTATTTTTCACTGTCCCACTTGGCGTCAGCGACTGGGCACTGATACTTTTGTTAGGCGTTGCAACAATCGTCATTTGTGAATTCAGCAAATTGTGGTTTAGGCGAAGGCGGTTGTTTGAAACTTGATTTGCCAAAAAGTGGAAAAATTAGTATAGTAAAAATGTATTTAATTATTCAAAATGTATTTAATTATTCAATTAAATGATTGTTAAAATTTCTGAAATTGCTAAATATGTAGGCCAGGAGGTAACCATTCAGGGCTGGATTGCCAATCTTCGCTCTTCAGGCAAGATTGTCTTTTTGCAATTACGGGATGGATCAGCTGGGGTCTTGCAAGCCGTGATTGCCGCTGATGTGGTCAGTAAATCTGATTTTGAAACAGCCAAAACAGCCACTACTGAATCTTCGGTTGAAGTCAGTGGAAAAGTCATGGCCGAGTCCCGTTCGCCAGGCGGTTTTGAATTGCAAGCTAAGTCTATAAAAATAATTCAAAAGTCAGAAGAATATCCAATTGGCAAAAAAGAGCATGGCCCGGAATTCTTGCTGGACAACCGGCATTTATGGTTGAGGTCACAGCAGCAAGTAGCAATTTTGCAAGTCCGCGATTCAATCATCTGGGCCTTGCGGGAATTTTTCCGGAAAGAAGGCTTTGTCATGACTGATACCCCGATTTTAACCCCAACTTCCTGTGAAGGCACCACGACCCTGTTTGCAACTGAATACTTTGGCGAAAAAGCCTATCTTTCCCAATCTGGCCAATTATATCTGGAAGCCCTAGCTATGGCTCTGGGCAAAGTTTATGATTTTGGTCCGACTTTTCGCGCGGAAAAATCCAAAACCCGCCGGCATTTGACTGAATTCTGGATGCTGGATGCGGAAATGGCTTATATGGATTTGGAACAGAGCATGGCTTTGCAGGAGCGCATGCTGGTTTATGTTATTAAAAAAGTTTTACAGGAAAGAAAAAAAGAACTGGAAATTTTGGAAAGGGATATTAAGCCTTTGGAAAAAGTCGCTGAAGGCGGGTTTATTAAAATGACTTATGATGAAGCTTTGGCTGAACTGAAAAAACTAGGCTCTGACATCAAACGGGGCGAGGATTTGGGCAACGACGATGAAACCATTTTAACCCATGCCCATGACAAGCCGATTTTTGTCACCAATTATCCACTGGAGATAAAAGCTTTTTACATGAAACCTGACCCGAAAAATTCCAAAACCGCCTTGTGCGCGGATTTGTTAGCGCCCGAAGGTTATGGCGAAGTAATCGGCGGCTCACAGAGAATTGATGATTTGAAATTGCTGGAGCAAAGACTGAAAGAATATAAATTGCCCAGAAAAGCTTTTGAATGGTATTTGGATTTGCGGCGCTATGGTTCAGTGCCGCATTCCGGTTTTGGCATTGGTTTGGAACGAACAGTTACCTGGCTTTGCGGCTTAAAGCATGTGCGGGAATCAATTCCTTTTCCAAGATTAATTAATCGTTTAACGCCTTAAAAAATAAACATATGAAACACCCCAAAGGTTTTATCCCCATCGCCGTCGTAATAATTATTGTGGTGGTTGCCGCTCTTATAGTCGGCGGTTCGTATTATTACACCAAAACTCAGGTTAATGAAAACATAAACTCTGAAGTAAACTCAAATGTTGCAGTTGTGAATGGAAACACAAACACGGCGGTTAATGGAAACGCTGTGGTTGTTAACGAAAATACAAATACCGCATTGAATTCAAATGGGAACTCGAATACCAATACTGTGGTAGTTACAAATACAAATAGTGCGGTTAATTCGAATACAAACGCGAATACTGTCCGATTTCCCGGACAAGAATGGCAAGGGGCAAATGATAATTCGATTTTATATCAGAAACATACAAACTCTGTAACTGAGCTAAAAACATATTCAATTCAGCCGGGCCAGGAATCCAAAGTGTATTTTACAGTTCCGTCGGGTTATACGTTAGTTTCGAATGAGGGCGGTCGGCTTATTTGGTTGAAGAAAGATGGTTATTTATATATTTATGATATTCAAAAAGGTGGCATTAGAAAAATTTCATTACCCGCCTTACTTACTGGTGATGTGCGTTTCGAGTCTGCAGGACCCAGTGTTTATTCAACAGATGGCGTTGAGGTGATAATTGAATGCAATCTATTTGATAAGAATTCCGATGCTTATAACAATAAATTCGCGGGGCCAAGTCCAATATCTACCAAACGATACCGTTATAACATAACAACTGACGCCTATACTCTTGAAGAAAACATGAGCGGGATATTTTATTCTTTGTGGGATCGCAAATTAAATATTGGTTATAATCACCTGTCTGGTGAAGGGGTTGGCTCTAAGACTCCTATCACCAAGACTTTTTTTTACAACGGTAAGACAGAAGAGTCTGCAGATTACGGGAATAATTCCACCCCTGCATTTTCACAAGATGGTAAGTGGGTTGCAGTACCCGTACCAGAAAAGGCGCCATTGAAAATATATATATTTTCTCTTCCAGACATAAAAAATCCAGTCAAAAGTCTCACCCTACCGACTGTAAAAGATTCGCCGCCAATTACTAATACTTTGGGACATATATACAGTTTAGAATGGACAGCGGATGATCAAAATCTTGTGCTTTCATTTAACCACAGCGTCTTTGTTATCAATGTGCAAACAGAAAAAGCTACAAAAGTTTTTGAAAATAGCCAGTTTGATTCTAGTTTAACTGGTTGGAATTATTACCCGGAGATATCAGGATCAAGTAGGTATATTTATTTTGTCGATTATAGTAATTCTAATTCAACGACCCTCAAACCAGAGAATAACATAGATGAACTGAAAGCCTATGACATGACAACCGAAAAAAACCACAAATCTTTTAAAAACCACCGGCGAAACCAATATCCTGTTAATAGGCCGAAATCAATTTTAGTTTAATTTAGTTGAGCAAATGGAACGTTTATTAATCAAAGACACTATCAATAAAATCAATGAACCAGTCTTATTAAAAGGCTGGGTGCATAACCATCGGCGTTTGGGCAAGATGGTGTTTATGGATTTGCGGGATCGGTCTGGCATAATCCAGGTTTTATTTATGGATGAAATGCTGGAAAAAGCCAATCAAATCAGGCCTGAATGGGTGGTGGAAATAACCGGCAAGGTCGTTGAGCGCACTGCCAAGAATAAAAATGAAAGTTCGCCAACTGGCGGCGTGGAAATCCATGCTACGGGTTTAAAAATTTTATCAGAAGCATTGACCCCGCCGTTTCCAGTAAATGATGAAACCAAAGCGCAGGAGACTTCAGAAGATCTGCGCATGAAATATCGCTACCTTGATTTGCGCAGGTCAAGCATGCGCGGCAATTTGGTTTTGCGGGCAAAAGTCAATCATTTCATCAGGAATTTTCTGACCAAAGAAGATTTTTTGGAAGTGGAAACGCCTTTCTTGACCAAAGGCACGCCCGAAGGCGCCAGGGAATATATTGTGCCTGCCAGGAATTTTCCGGGGAAATTTTATGTTCTGCCGCAAAGCCCCCAGCAATTCAAGCAGTTGTTAATGATCGCTGGCATTGAAAAGTATTTTCAAATCGCCAAATGCTTTCGCGACGAAGATCAAAGGGCGGATCGCCAGCCGGAATTTACCCAGCTGGATTTAGAAATTAGTTTTACTGACCAAGAAGAGATTTTGAATCTAGTGGAAAAAATGGTTGTCGGACTGGTTAAGGAAACTGTTCCGGAAAAGCACATTACCCAAACTCCTTTTCCCAGAATTCCCCACAAACAAGCCATGGAAAAATATGGGACTGATAAACCGGACATCAGAAAGGATAAAACTGATAAAAATGAATTAGGTTTTGCCTTTATTATTGATTTTCCGTTATTTGAGTATTCTGAAGCAGAAAAAAAGCTGGTGCCCAGTCATCATTTATTTACTTCACCCCAAGACCCTGAAGCCTTTTTACATGGCAAAGTAAAACCAGAAGAGGCCTTATCAAAGCAATATGACTTGACTTTGAATGGTTTTGAAGTAGCCGGTGGCAGTATCCGCATCCACGATTGGAAAATCCAGGAAAAAGTTTTTGAAATTTTGAAAATCGGCAAAGAGGAAGCGGAAAAAAGATTCGGCCACATGAAAAAAGCTTTTGAATACGGCGTGCCTCCGCATGGCGGCATTGCCATGGGCTTGGACCGGCTTATCGCCGTATTAGCCGGAGAAAGTAATATCCGGGAAATCATGGCTTTTCCAAAAACCAATGATGCCAAAGATTTAATGACAGACGCGCCCACAGAATTGCCCAAAGCCCAGCTGGATGAGGCGCATATCCAGATAAAAAAGAAGTAATATGCTTTCGCCCTTGCAAAAATACATTTTAAAAGAATGCCTGGGGCAAAAAATTACCAAACGGATTGTTTTTAAAAAGTTTTATTCCAAAAAAAACAAGCCGCCAAAGGCGGAAGACCAACAGAATGCCATTACCAAGTCTTTGGAGCTGACAATTGACCGCGGATTACTAATTGGCTATGGCCGCCGCACGCCGAAAAAGTGGTTTATTGAATCCGTGAAATTATCTCCTAAAGGCAA
>PEXW01000008.1 GCA_002774575.1 Candidatus Kerfeldbacteria bacterium CG08_land_8_20_14_0_20_43_14 | reverse complement strand
CGTCCGTCATAGCCTTCTCGCCAATCGTAGCCTTGGCGAAGGTTGGGGCGGCGGCAGAATCCAGCCGACAACCTATCAGTCTTTTGCTAAGTGGCATGCCATGCGCCGGAGCAAAGCGACTGGTGCATGGTGCCCCCTCGAGACCCTATTTTGGGAAGATGCAAAAAATTATCGTCTTCGCTTAAGTAGAGGACCTTTTTTATTTTTATCCCGCACCGTACTAATAGATACCGTCGACTCCTGTCGGCGGAGCTTCATCCTTAACCATATTGATATATGTCAGAGCGCAAGCATATTTTTACTTCCGAATCAGTAACCGAAGGCCACCCAGACAAAGTCTGCGATCAGATTTCTGACGCGATTTACGACGAGATGCTCCGACAGGATCCGGAAACGCACGCGGGCATTGAGTGTTTTGCCACTACGGGTTTGGTCATGGTGGGCGGGGAAGCCCGGACCAAAGCTTATATTGATATTCAGCAGATCGTTCGGCGAACCCTGCATCGCATAGGTTATAATAGTCCGGATTTTGGTTTTTGTTCTAAGGATATTGGCGTAATCAGTACGCTTCATGAGCAGTCGCCGGATATCGCCCAAGGGGTTGATGGCACTGGTGAATTTAAAGAACAAGGCGCGGGGGATCAGGGGTTAATGTTCGGCTATGCCAGCGATGAAACGCCTGAATTAATGCCTTTACCCATATCGCTTGCCCACAAGTTGGCAAAGAAGCTGGCTGAAGTTCGGAAAGACGGAACTTTGCCGTATTTGCGGCCGGATGGAAAATCACAGATAAGCATTGAGTATATTGACGGCAAACCAACTCGCGCGGTAACCGTGGTTATTGCCGCGCATCACTCTGATACAGTGCCAATGGAAAAATTGCGGCAGGATATTACTGAAAAGGTAATTAAGCCGGTTCTGGGCTCCTGGTTTACTCCAGACACCAAAATTTTCATTAATTCAACCGGCAAATTTATTATTGGCGGGCCGTCGGCAGACACTGGGTTGACTGGCCGGAAAATAATTGTGGATACTTATGGCGGGTCTGCGCCTCATGGCGGTGGCTGTTTTTCCGGTAAGTGCGTTACCAAAGTTGACCGTAGCGCGGCGTATGTCGCCCGTTACATTGCCAAGAATGTGGTGGCGGCTGGCTTGGCCAAGAAATGTCTGATTCAGCTGGCTTATTCAATCGGCGTGGCTAAGCCGGTTTCGATTATGGTAGACACTTTTGGCACTGGTACGAAAACAGATGAAGAAATTGAAAAGTTAGTCGAGCAGCACTTTCCAGTCAAGCCTGCTGACATAATTGAGCAATTACACTTAAAGCAACCAATTTACGAAAAGACTGCGGCCTATGGTCACTTTGGCCGGACTGATGTGGAATTTCCGTGGGAAAAGCTGGATAAAATTGAAGTACTAAAGAAGGCTTGAAAGAGGGGCGGAAATTTTTCCACCTAAGATAGAAATTTTAGCGATTTCCTAAATTCTTGATAAGGAATATTTTTAATTATGATACCGGGTTATTGATATTTTCCCTGAGATACGCTATCCTAAATGGTTCTTTGAAAACAATGAGGCGGGCCCGCCTCCGCTAAATCTGCGGCGGACAGGCGTTTTGAATACTTAGGTACATTTACCCTCCAAAGCCTTGGCGACGGAGGGCTCGTCTCATCCTTATACAGATTCGAGTCCGCGCATCTGCGGAACAGATGAAATGCTTAAAAGCTCATCAAACCTTAAAATGATGGGCTAAAAGCAAACATTAGGAGTTAGTCATGTCTAATGACAAAACGGCATTCGAAGTCCCGCTGGGTAAAGCGACCAGTGCTTTTACCAAGCTATTACGTGAGTTGAGTACTGATGGCAAGCAAGTCATTGAGAAACTGGACGACGATCCCACCTATGCACGCCGCATCGCACGTTTTATGCGAGCGGGCGGTTATAGTCCTTCCACTGACCAGAAGCGTGCTCGTGAAATCATGGGCAGTAATTTCCTCGGAGTCGAGGATGTCATCAAGCATTTCGGCATTTCGCTCACCGATGACGAGGTATCAGCCCTGTGGGACATTCCGTTCCCCGAGTCCGTCCTCCAAGAGCGCAAGAACACCCATATCCTCTTTCCTGGCTATCCTTTGACCATACTGGATATTCGGGGCAAAGTTCCGCGGGAACTGTTCCGCAGTCTCGAAGACGCTTGGTACAACGGCGAAAAGTTCGCCAAGAAAGAAAAGGTGGCTTTGCGTTGGTATCTCATCCGCAAGGACATCATCCAGAATTCGACCGGCAAGACATATCAGGGACAGACCGCTCTGCTCGCCGATACCGAGGAGATACCTCGCGCCTGTGAGGTGGTCTATATGATTATCCTCTATTATCTGGTTTATCAGAAGCGGCTCTTTGAGAGTCTCTATGGTCGCTGTGCGGACGTTTCCTCGAGCGGCTACCGCGTGGACGTCGGCAGTTTCGACCTTCTCGGTCTCCGCGTCGGCAGCTGGGCGGATAGCCGCGATGGCCGCGTCGGCCTGGCCGCCTCTCGGAAGTTGCTGAACCTTGTCCAGCCATAGGCGGATCCGCCTATGGCGGAAAAGCTAGAGCCCTTGTTCCTTTTGACTCCTTGAGCCTTCGGTGAATTTTTCGCCGGAGGCTCTTTTTTTGTCTAAACCACTGCCAGAATGTATGCACTCTGCAAATTTTGGTTTTAGATGATTGCTTAAGTAAGCTAAAAAATGGTATTTTATATACATGCAAAAGACCCTATTTTTTAGTTTATTAACCCTAATTTTGATTTTTGGCCTTTCGGCTTGCGGCAAAAGAGCCACGCCAGCGGCCAATATCAATACTAATACTAATGCTAATGTTAATGAAAACGTCAATGTTTCAGATGTAAATGGCAATACTAATCTGAACGGCAATGTAAATGAGAATACTAATGCCAATCTTAACAGTAACACTAATGGCAATGTTGATTCAGACAATGATGGCCTGCCCAATGACCAGGAATTGCTTTACAAAACCGATCCTTTGAATGCCGATACAGACGGCGATGGCTTTAAGGACGGTGATGAGGTTGCGGCCGGGTATGATCCCACAAAAATTCCTTCTGAAGATCCAAAAGTCATCAGTCAGTTAAAGCCGGTTAATACTCCGGGCGTGCCAGCGCCAATAGTCCGTTCAACTCCCATGAAAGCCGTTCAAAGTTTTCCAATCAGAGTCAGGAAGGACGAAGGCAATGTTACCTTAAAATTAGAATCCATTAAAGCCCTGCCCAATGTCAACTTTGCCATGGATTTTGCCGGTGGTGAAAACAACGATGGTCCAACTTTTGTTCTTGACGGTAAGTACACAATTTTAAAAGGCAATTATAATAAAGGTAAAGTCTGGCAAGTTGGCAAAGATTTTTCCAAGGGTTCGCATTTTGCCACTACCTCAAACATGAACGGGACCTTGACTGTTTTTCCAGCGCCCACGCCCCCGATTTCCATTGATGGTCGCGGCGAGGGCGGAGTGGAGGACGCGATCATTACTTATGAAAATCAGATTATGGTTGATTTCCCCAAAAGCGGCTCTTACACTCTTGATCTGGGCGTTTTGAAAGGCAAGGCAAAAATTAAAGTGGAAAATACTGACGTGGTCGTTGGCGACCGGGTTTTTCAGGAATACGAAACCATATTGTCCAAGACTTTGAAAGCGGATGTAACCGATGGATTGCACACAATTTATATCACGACTACTGGTTTAACCAGCTGGACTTTAAAAGTTTCTAAAACCTAAATGGACGCAATCAGCCATGGTCTTTGGGCCATGGCCCTGACTATTAAGAAAAAGAAGTGGCGCTGGTGGACAGCAGGTTGGGGTATGTTCCCCGACCTGGGGACTTTTGCGTAGGCTTATTATTTTATTAAATTTGAAGGCCTGAAAAATCTTACTGGCATCAACTGGGAAACAATCTTTATCCCCGATGCCTGGATGTTTTCGTATCGAATTTTGCATACTTTTTTAATGCCCCTGGCCATCTCCGCAATCTATTGGCTAATCAAAAAGCGTTGGCCCTGGCCATTATTTATCGGCTGGAATCTGCATATTCTGCTGGATATGTTCACCCATGTTGGGGTTTATGCCAATGAGCCTTTGTTTCCTTTATCAAGATTCGCTATATCCGGAATGAATTGGGCCTCGGCTTGGATATTCATTCCCAACTGGATTGCCCTGATTGGCATTTATCTTTTTTTCTACTTTAATCACCAAAAAAAACAGAAGCAAGAATTGACGCCATAACAGTTTTGCGAAAGTTTTAGAAATTGACAAACCGCTTAACTCCTTCTAAGATAGTAGGAGTTATTGATTAAATTTTATTTATGCCGATATTTTCGACCCGAACCGATTATGCTTTAATCATGCTGGTGGGCCTAGCCAGGAAAAAAAGTTTTTGGTCCCTAAAAACTTTGTCCCAGGAATATCATCTGCCATATCGTTATATCAGTCGCTTGGCCGTTTACTTGAAAACCGCCGGATTTTTAAAAAGCCGGGAAGGCGTTCAGGGCGGTTATATGCTGGCCAAAAGCCCCAAAAATATTAAAGTAATTGATGTGGTGGAAATCTTTGAAGGCGAATTTGCCTGTACCCGCTGCAGCAAAACACACGGCAATTGCCCGAATGAAAAATTCTGCGGCATGCGCGGCAGCTGGCTTAAAATGCAGAACCAGCTGGCTGGAATCTTATGGAAGTTCAGTATTGCTGATTTTAAATAAGCAAAAATGTCTTTAAGAATTCTTAACCTTAAAGTCAAAGTTGAGCAAAAATTGATTTTGTCTGGCATAAATTTGGAAATCAAACCCGGTGAAATCCAGGCCTTAATGGGTCCGAATGGTTCGGGCAAATCAACACTGGCCTGCGCTTTAATGGGCCATCCGCATTACCATATCAGCCAGGGCAGGATTTTTTTGGACAGCCGGTCGATTGAGAAGTTGCCGTCAGAGCAAAGAGCCAAACTAGGTTTATTTTTGTCGTTTCAGCATTCCGTGGGCATCAGCGGCGTTTCTGTAAGAAATTTTTTGCGAGCCAGTCTAAAGGCCTTAAAGGGCGAAATTGATTTGCAAAAATTTTTGAACGACCTTGATCAGGAGGCTAAATTACTAAAAATGCCCCTGGATTTTGCCAAGCGTTCGCTGAATGAAGGGTTTTCCGGAGGCGAAATAAAACGTTTGGAAATCCTGCAATTATTAATGCTTAAACCCAGGTATGCTATTTTAGACGAAATTGATTCAGGCTTGGATATCGACGCCTTGCGGATTGTGAGCAGGGGCATTTTGCGCGCGCAAAAACTGGGCGTGGGTGTATTAATCATCACTCATTATTCCAGAATTCTGAAGTATTTGCAGCCGGATAAAATCCATGTGTTAATCCAGGGTAAAATTATAAAAAGCGGAGGAAAAGATTTGGCTAAAAAATTAGAAAAAACCGGTTATGAAGCCTGGGCAAAATAAATTCAGGCCAAAGCGTGAAAGTCAAAAAAAACCATTGGGCACGGACAAGTTTGACTATAAATACCTTTCCCGAGCCGGCCTTTCGGATAAATTAATCAAAGAAATTTCTCTTTACAAAAACGAGCCAGCCTGGATGTTGAAAAAAAGACTGGGGGCTTTTCAGGTTTTCCAAAAAAAATCCCTGCCTGCTTGGGGCGGCGACTTATTTGGGATTGATTTTAAAAAAATCCGGTATTTTTTAAAACCTATGGATCAAGTGGCGCAAAAATGGAGAGATGTTCCGGCTGAAATAAGAAAAACTTATCAAAGAATCGGCATTCCCCAGGCTGAACAAAAATATCTGGCTGGCGTAATGGCGCAATATGATTCAGCAGCAGTTTATCATTCTCTCCAAAAAAATTTGGCAAAACAGGGCGTAATATTTTTGGACATGGACACGGCTTTAAAACAATATCCGCGGATAATCAAAAAGTATTTTGGCACAGTGGTGCCGGCAGGGGATAACAAATTTTCCGCGCTTAATGCCGCTGTTTGGAGCGGCGGCAGTCTGGTTTATATTCCCAAAGGCGTGAAAGTGGAAATTCCATTGCAGGCTTATTTTCGGATTAACGCGCCGAATGTCGGCCAATTTGAACGGACATTGATTGTTGTTGAAGAGGGCGGTTATGCGCATTATGTAGAAGGCTGCACCGCGCCAATTTACTCGGCCGATTCTTTGCACGCGGCCGTGGTTGAAATCATTATCAAACCTAGGGCGCGTCTGCGCTATACCACGGTCCAAAACTGGTCAAAAAATGTTTATAATTTGGTTACCAAAAGAGCCTTCGTCTACGGTAATGGCATTATGGAATGGGTTGACGGGAACTTGGGCAGTAAATTAACCATGAAATATCCCAGTGTCTATCTTTTGGGTGAAGGCGCTAAAGGCAGCATTTTATCAATCGCTTTTGCCGCAAAGGGACAGCACCAAGATGTTGGCGCCAAAATCATTCATGGCGCGCGCAACACTTCTTCCAGTATTGTTTCCAAATCAATTTCCAAAGAATCCGGTCGGACCAGCTATCGGGGCCTGGTTAAAGTCCCCAAAGGCGCCAAGAATTGTAAAGCTTCAGTGGTCTGCGATGCTTTGCTGTTGAACAAAACTTCCAGGTCAGATACTTATCCCAGAATGGAAATTCGGGAACCAGACTCGGAAATAACCCACGAAGCCACGGTCGGGCAAATCGGCGAAAAGCAACTTTTTTACCTGATGTCCCGCGGTTTATCAGAAACCGAGGCCAGAAATATGATTGTTCAGGGATTTATTGAGCCGATTGCCAAAGAATTGCCCTTGGAATACGCCATAGAATTAAATCGCCTGATTAAATTGGAGATGTCAGGCAGTCTTGGATAATTATGAGCATGAGCTACGAAAAATTTTTAATTGATAGCGGCAAATTCAATCCTTTGGTAATCCACAGACAAGCTGGCCAGCAGGAAATCAGGATTGAAATCAGTAAGGGCGTAAAGGCCAAAGTTTTAATCTTGGGCGATTTTAAAAAAATAATAAGTTCCTTGAAATTGCATATTATAATTCGCCAGAGTGCGGCTTTGAATCTGGTGGAAAATATCAAAGGCGGCAAAAGGGTTGAAACAGCCTGTGAAATTGAGTTAAAAGAAACGGGCGCAAATTGCCTGGTAACCGGCATGTTTTTAGGCAAAAAGACCGAAGAGCATGTTTGCAAAACCATAGTGGATCATCAAGCCGCAAATACCCGGGCCGATGTTTTAGTAAAAGCCGTTTATCAAAATCAATCCAGGGGGGATTTTTCCGGCTTGATAAAAATCAATAAGTCATCTCAACACGCGAATTCTTTTTACAAAAATGAAATTTTGCTTTTGGATTCAGCTCAGGCGATTTCTATGCCGCATTTGGAAATATCTACAAATCGGGCAAAAGCTTCTCACAGTTCATATATTAGCCGCCTGAACCAAGAGCAATTGTTTTATTTGCAGTCCCACGGCCTTTCATATCAACAGAGCAAAAGGGAGATAAT
Source organism: Candidatus Kerfeldbacteria bacterium CG08_land_8_20_14_0_20_43_14 (assembly GCA_002774575.1). Taxonomy (GTDB): domain Bacteria; phylum Patescibacteriota; class Patescibacteriia; order PEXW01; family PEXW01; genus PEXW01. Next base: position 2,628 of record PEXW01000008.1, on the reverse strand, counting down.
TGCAGGCTTCTTGGTTTCGGCCCTGAATCGATTGCCCCAGGTTTTTTGCCGGCAATTCCTGCCAAAATTAAAAAGGGCACTTAGCTGTTAATGGCGCAAGTGCCCTTTATATTTGGTAGTAGATAGCCCATGTGGTTATCAATATCTTAGTCAAAATTCCGGCCATGATAATCCAGAATGCTCCTTTGGTTTTGGTGAGTTTACCAAAAATTATAGCCACATATTCAGTCAGAGGCAGAACTGGCATGGCGGAAATTGCATAAATCAGCAGGTAGCACATGGTAACGCCAAATCTGTTATTGGCCAGCCAAGTCGCGAAGTTATGCGCTTTGGCTTGGAGACTGGAAGTTTTTTTCGGCTTGCCATTGGTCTTACCATTCCAAGGACCGCGCGGAAAACATCTGGGCCAAAGTTTCCGTTTCCGGAAAAAATTTCTGACTTTTCTGGCCAACCATCTTATCAGTCTAATAATCCCGGAAAAAAGTCCCCAAATTGTACCGATAAAAAAGAAGCCATGAATGAAGCAAGCTGCCACTACATACCAATAGGGCCGACCGATTGCTTTCCAAGCGCCCACTGACACTTCCCATTTAAGGAAAAGCATGAGCCAGGCAAAAATTTCTTGAAGCAAATTTCCTCCTTTTCATTGCCAAATCAATGAGCATTTTGTTTTGTTTATTCCTGAAAAACTAGCATGAAGGAATGGATATGTCAATCCCGGGGGTTTTTAACTGAATTTAAATTGAAAGAAATAAGTAAATGAAACACTAATATCATTGCCAATACTTTTATTAAATTATTATGGAAAAGCTTAATTTTTCCGAAAATGAGGCGAAATTATGGCCAAAGCCGTATTAATAATTTTAGGGATTATCATTGTCGGCGGTTTGATATTTTTAGGCATAAGGTCTGGCTACAGCAGTTCGAATTCTAATACCAATGCTTCCAACAGCAACTCCGGACAGACCATAAATCAAGCTAGCAATCAGCCAACAAATAGCAATGTGACTCAAAGAGCCACAGTATCAATTGTGAATATGTCTTTTCAACCAGCCACGTTGACTATTTCGCCTAACATAGAAGTTACTTGGACAAACAATGATTCGGTTACGCACACAGTGACTGGTGATACTTTTGACAGCGGGAACATCGCGCCTGGCAGCAGTTTTAGCCAGACCTTTACCCAAACCGGTACTTTTAATTATCACTGTTCAATCCACCCGAATATGTTGGGGCAAATTATTGTTCGGTAAATTGAGGCATTTAAATTAGGTAACAAGGAGGTAATAATAAAATTAGTTTGAAGTAAGTTATGAAAATCCTGTTGAACCAACCCGCGCCGGAATTCACTGCTCAAGATCAAAACGGCAAAATTAAAACTTTGGCTGATTACCAAGGGCAGTGGGTTTTGTTTTATTTTTATCCCAAAGACTTTACTTCTGGCTGCACCATCGAGGCTTGTGAAATGCGCGATAATTTTGAGGAATTGCGCAAAAAAATTCAGGTGGCGGGCATCAGTTCTGACAGCGTGGAAAGCCACGCCAAATTCGCCAAAGAATACAGTTTGAATTTTACGCTCCTGGCCGATCCGCGCCAGGCTATGATTAAAGCCTTTGATGTCAAAGGCACATTTTATGCCAAGCGCAGATCTTTTATAGTCAATCCTGAAGGGCAAATCGCGAAGATTTACCCCAAGGTTGACCCGCGAATCCACGCTAAGCAAATCTTAAAAGATTTGGAGAAATTGCAAGCCAGTCAGTGATTTTTTGAAGTTATTAAAATTAAGTAAAAAGCCGAGGTTGATTAGGCGTCTGACTGTTTTTGTAATTACTAAATAATTTGTCAAGCCACGGCCTTTTGGTTAAACTGTAAGCATGTCTAATACAGAACTAATTCGAAAAGATTTTCCGATATTGAGCCAGCAAACGAATGGCAAGTCCTTGGTTTATTTGGACAATGCGGCCACCAGTCAAAAACCGGAAATGGTTTTAAAAGCCATGGATGATTTTCAAAGAAAGCATAATGCCAATGTGCATCGCGGCATTTATGCTTTGAGCGAAGAAGCCACGGAATTGTATGAAAACGCTCGGCTGAAAATTTCCAAGTTTATCAATGCCAAAAGCGAAACCGAAATAATTTTTACCCGCAATGCCACTGAATCTATCAATTTAGTTGCGTTAACCTGGGCGCGCCAAAATTTGTCAAAAGGGGAGGAGATTCTGATTACGGAAATGGAGCATCATTCCAATATCGTGCCCTGGCAGATTTTAAGCAAAGAGCGCGGGCTAAAATTGAAATTTTTACCCGTAATTCCGGAAAAAGGAATTTTGGATATTACCAAACTTGATTCGCTTTTGTCCTCAAAAACCAAGCTGGTTTGCGTGAGTCACATGTCAAATTTGCTTGGCACGTTCAACCCAATCGATTCAATTATTGCCAAAGCCCATAAAGTCGGAGCAAAGGTTTTGATTGACGGTTGCCAGGCAGCGCCGCATCTAGCAGTGGATTTGCAAAAGATAGGTGCGGATTTTTACGCTTTTTCCGGTCATAAAATGCTCGGTCCGGGCGGCATTGGAGTTTTATGGGTCAGAAAAGAATTATTGGAAACAATTGAGCCTGTTATGGGCG
>PEXW01000058.1 GCA_002774575.1 Candidatus Kerfeldbacteria bacterium CG08_land_8_20_14_0_20_43_14 | reverse complement strand
CGCATCCACTCTGTGCTCAAAATGCCGCCACTGGTGTTTGTGCAACGGTTGCTCCCACTCGTCGAAAAAGTGTCTTAATTTTGGGGGTCTTGACATTTCATGAACTCGATGAGTCTCTTCATCCCTGTCTCCGTAAATCCCATATTTCGGTTCAGCGAAGTAAAGAACTCCAGGCATGTTTTATTAAGGCGACTCCGCTGCTCAAGGTATCGGCTTAGAATGCCTGAAAGAGTGGAGCAGATGGGCACGACACGGTCCTTGCTTCCTTTACCCTGTCGGACGAAGATTGATTGGTTCACCAGATCTACGTCCATTATCTTCAAATTGAGCAATTCCTTCTTTCTCAATCCTGCATAGATAAAGGTCGCAAAGATGGCGTAGTTTCGGAACCGCTGAAAGGTATACGGGTAGGGGAAGTTATATGCAATCTCTAATAGCCGAAGCGCCTCCTGCTTCGTCAGTTTTGGAGGCAGTTTCTTCTCAGTCTTTGGCATTTCCATGTCGTCGGTCGGATTAGATTGCAAGTATCCCCGCTGAACGCACCATCGGAAAAAAACTGCGAGTGATTTGTGGTAGGTTATGAATGAGTTGGGTGCCCAGTGTAATTCTTGTCTACCGTGGTAAAAGAACTCTCTGATTTTAGTGCTGGTGCAATCTTCCACCGCGTGCGCGTACAGGTACCTCTGAAGTAGCCGCACGGTCATGCGGTAACGTTTGATGGTGTCCGGCGAGTATCCTCGCATGTACTTCAAATAATCGCAGAATGTGTCGAGGGCCGTTATGATATCCATAAGTATTTCTAAATGAAAAAATACTGCAAGATCGCTGCAGTACTTTTTCGTGGAGCCGTTGGCCGGATTTGAACCGGCGACCTACTCCTTCGCTTCCACCGCTTTTTAGCCTTTCGACCTATAAACGGGCTAGACTGTATCTTGAGCATCCCCTTTGGGGTTTAGCTCCCCTTGTCAGTCGTTCGGGCGCTTCTGCTGCGCCACGGTCTGACCCCGCCTTGGCGGGGCTTTGACCGTCATTCGGGATTCGCGACCGGGTTTCCCCGATCGTGGGCGGGGCTTGCGGCCCACCATGGAGTTGCTCTACCAGCTGAGCTACAACGGCAAATTATAAAGGATGATTTCCAAAGAAGCCCGCGACCTAATCCGGTATGGATTAGGCCCATCTGAAGGCATTTTTGGGGATTTTTTCGCTAAGATTAGCGCATTTTTCTCTCTTAGCCGAGGACCTGTTTATTACCATGGAGTTGCTCTACCAGCTGAGCTACATCGGCATACGATTTGGAAATGGGTTTTCTACGATTTTGAACTGATTCCCGCTATTTTTACAAATTTTATTTTAAATTTTTAATTGCGTCAGCCAATTCGGAAAGCTTCTGATTATCTGAGTTTGCTTCTTTGAGTTGATCTAGGGTCTTTTTTGCTAATATGATATTTTTTTGTCTTATTGCAAATTGTATTAATCCGTCAAGATACTTAGGGTTTGCCGGTTCTAATTTAACCGCTTCAACAAAAGCTTTTTCAGCTTTTTCTATAATACCTAATTTCTCTTCAATTTCACCGAGTGAAAATTGCGTGCTAGCAGTGGAAGCGTTTAAAGAAACCGATTTTAAATAATCCGCTTCGGCTTCGCTCAAATTCCCTTCATCCGTCGCGATTCTCCCTAAGCGCGTGTAAGCCGCGTCTCTGTCTTGTTGAAGCTTCAAAACATAATTTAAGGCTTCTTTTGCATTAGCAAAAGCCTTTTTTGCTATGGCCACATCGGCTAAACCAATATAAGCATCTAAATTCTTGGCATCCATGCTGATTACATCAATAAAAAGCTGTTCGGCTTTGTTTAAATCTCCTTGGGTCAATGCGTTCTGCGCTTCATTTAAAGTACCGACCATTTTAGACCGCAAAGTATCCGGATTTTCAATGGCCTGTTGAGAAATAACCTTCCTGTGGTATTGTTTTTCCAAAATTTTCAAATGGCTGATTAATCTTCCGGCTAATGTTTTTATTTTATAAAAACCAACTTTGAATAATTTTCCAACTGCTGTTTCAAAATCACCAAGTTTAGTCTGCAGCCGTTTGTCCAGAAGCGCTTTTTTTTGAACAGCCTGCTGATGCTTAGGGATTGAATCAATTCTAATGCTGGCCAAAGTCGGCAGCTTCCGCCAAATGATAACCGCGCAGATTACCACGCAAATACCAAAGATGGCAAGCATGATCCAGTCTAAAAGCATAAATTAAACGGTAAAACGGACAAAGTTTTTAATTTGAATGTTCTCGCCCAACTTTTGAATTGCCTCCTCCAGTATCTGCTCAACGGTCTTTTTATCTTCCTTGAAGTACTTTTGCTTTAACAAACAATGTTCTTCAGTGAACTTTGCAATTTTGCCATTTATAATATTTTCAATAATCTTAGCTGGCTTGCCTTCGTCCTCGGCTTGGCTCCTGGCAATTTCAATTTCTTTTTCCAGCAAATCAGCGGGAATGCTTTCGACATTCAAAAATTGCGGATTGGCGGCGGCAACATGCATAGCCAAATCATGAGCCAATTCCTGAAAGGCTTCGGTGCGAGCGACAAAATCCGTCTCGCAAGCCACGGCAACCGCAGCCAAAAGTTTTTTATTGGAATGCAGATAAAACCCAACAGTTCCTTCCCTAGTTTGACGGCTTTGTTTTTTTTCAGCCACTTTTTTGCCGGCTTTGCGCAAAGCAACAATTGCCGCTTCAATGTCACCGCCACTTTTTTCCAAAGCTGATTTCGCATCCACTACCCCAACACCGGTTCGGTCTCTTAAAATTTGGATTTCATTTATAGAAATTTTCATATGCTTAATGTTGTCTTTTTTTATTTAGACTCAACTGAAGCAGTCTGGCTCAAATTTGATTTTCCTTCCAAAATTGCTTCGGAAATAAAACTACTGATGTAATCAATCGATTTGGTAGCGTCATCATTAGCCGGAATCGGGAACTGAACCAGGCTTGGATCGCTATTAGTGTCGCAAATGGCAATAATTGGGATTTTCATCTTTTTGGCTTCCCGCAGTGCCGTCCTTTCTTTAGTCGAATCCACAATGAACAAAGCCTGGGGAACTTGATCCAACATTTCAATGCCTCCGATTTCATTCTGCAATTTAACGATTTCCTTTTGGATATTCAATTGCTCCTTTTTCGTATATTTATCCAAAAGCCCGGCGGCTTGTTCGCTTTTGAGTCTTCTTAATTTCTTAATTAACTCGTGAATGGTGGCAAAATTAGTTAAAGCTCCGCCGACCCATCTTTCCACCATAAAAGGCATGCCACAGGCCTCGGCATATTTCTTAACAATTACCTTGGCTTGCCGCTTGGTGCCGACGAATAAAATTTTACCACCGGCTTTTGCCGTGGCTGCCGCGAACTCGTACGCGGAGGTTAGCTTGTTTCGCGTCGACTCCAGGTTAATGATATGTATTCCATTGCGGGAAGTAAAAATAAACGGCCGCATTTTTGGACTCCACCTGGATTCTTGATGCCCGAAATGAACGCCCTTTTGGAGCATTTCAATGAGAACGATCTCACGCATAAATTGATCCTTTCGTTATCCGCTACGTCTTTCCGGATTACAGGCCAAAAATGGCAGGCATAATCAGGTTCGCAAATTGGCGAACAGACGTATGAGAGATTTTAAATAAAATGAACAATTCTGACTTTAACATAATCTGGAATTACTGACAAGAGGCATTCCGGCCTTGCTCTTGACGGATTATTTGAATATGTTATATTTGACGAACTTATGAAAGACAAAATTCATCCCAAATATCATGAAGACGCAAAAGTAATCTGCGGTTGTGGGCATTCTTTTAGCACTGGCTCCACAGTAAAGGAATTACATGTGGAAGTTTGCTCTAGTTGTCACCCGCTTTTTACCGGTACACAAAAGATGGTTGACAGCCGTGGCCGGGTAGACCGATTTAAACGAATCCGCGAAAAATCCATAGCCAAAGCTACGGCAAAGCTAATCCATAAAAAGAGCAAAGCTGAAAAATAACTGGCTTTAATCCCCAACCCCAAAAGTTTGGGTCTTTTTGGATATTGCTTACAGTATGGAAAAAACTGAATTACAAAAAAAATTAAAGGATTTGGAAGATCAAATCCAGCAGGCAGCCGCTTCTGGCGACAATTTGAATTTACAAAAGTCCGCCCGCGAACATAAACAAATTCTGGAACATTCGAATCTTTTAGCCCAAAAAAATCTTCTGGAAAAACAACTGGCTGATGCCCGGGCTGCTCAAGCAGACGCGGATATGGAATTGGCCACTTTAGGTTCAGAAGAAGAAAAAAAAATAAACCAAGAGCTTGCGGAAGTGGGCAAAAAAATTGCCAATTCGGAAAAGCCCCAAGATCCGCTTGGTGCCAGGGGCGCGATTGTGGAAATCCGCGCTGGCGCGGGCGGCGATGAAAGCGGTTTGTTTGCCGCGGAACTGGCCAGAATGTACACCCGTTTTGCCGAAAGAAGCGGCTGGTCAGCGCATATAGTCGATACCAACCGGACCGGCATCGGCGGTTATAAAGAAATTATTTTTGAAATTCACGGTACCGACGCTTATGGCATTTTGCGGACCGAATCAGGCGTGCACCGCGTGCAAAGGGTGCCGGAAACGGAAAAAAGCGGACGGGTTCACACTTCCACTGCCACAGTGGCAGTTTTGCCGGTTGTGGAAGAAGATGATATTAAAATAAAACCCGAGGATGTGAAGATTGAAGTAACCACATCATCCGGACATGGCGGCCAGTCAGTCAACACCACTTATTCCGCGGTCAGACTGACCCATGTTCCAACTGGTATTGTGGTTAAATGTCAGGATGAAAGATCTCAAAAGCAAAACAAAGAAAAAGCCATGGAGGTTTTGCGCGCCAGGGTATTTGCCATTCAAGAAGAAAAAAAACTGGCCGAAAACTCCAGATTAAGAAAAATCCAGGTCGGCTCTGGTGACAGAAGCGAAAAAATCAGAACTTACAATTTTCCCCAAGATCGGGTAACCGACCATCGTCTGAAAGATAATTTTCACAATATCTTTGGCATCATGGACGGCGATATAGAAAAAATAACCCAAGCATTATTCAAAATGCGAAGGGAAGACGCTGACCATGCCGCCTAAAAAACTTTCCATTCAGGAAATTTTGCTGAAAGCGCAAAAACTTATTAATAATACCCCTATTAACCTAAACGAAGCCAGGGATATTTTTGAATTTGTCAGTAACAAGCCAAAAAGTTTTCTAGTTGCTTATCCTGACCACAAAATCGATTCAGAAAAAACAAAATTATTTTTCAGCCTGTTAAAACAAAGAATCAAAGGCGTGCCTTTTGCTCATTTAATCGGGCAAAAAGGTTTTTATGGTCTGGACTTTAAGATTGATAATAATGTCTTAATCCCTCGCCCTGAAACCGAACAAATGATTGACTGGATTTTAAAAAAATTCCCCAGGGACGCTAGAATGACAATTGCGGATATCGGCACTGGTTCTGGCTGCATTGCCGTAACTTTGGCCAAATACTTTCCCAAAGCGGAAATTATAGCGGTTGATATAAGCAAAAAAGCTTTAACCATGGCCGGGCATAATGCCAGGTTGCATGGCGTCAGTCAAAAAATTAAATTCATCCAAGGCTCACTGCTTTACCCCCTAAATAAGTTTGCCAGAATTGACCTGATTGCTGGCAACCTCCCATATTTGACCAAGCCAGAGCTCCTACGGGTGCCTTTTGAGCCAAAAATAGCGCTTGATGGCGGTGAACAGGGTTTAGAGCTGATTTATGAGCTAATTGACCAAATTATAGAAAGGCAAATCCCCAGGGCAATTTTAGAAATCTCTCCTTTGCAAGAACCCTGGCTGGAAACCAAAATGCGGGATTACAAAAACTATAAATTTGAATTTCAAAAAGATTTATCCGGAAAAATCCGGTTTCTAGTATTAGAAAACTGACTGTCAAAAAAATGACAGTCCGTAAATCTACCAAGCTTCACTCAACCAGCCTTTTGATTAAAGGAATTAACTAATTCAAATTGTTGTCTGTTAGACTCCCTAGCGGCTTTTTTCAATATCTTTTTTTGCTCTCTGGAAGAAAGATAAAAAAAGTTAGAGGTATTTTTATGCCTGCCCGGTAACAGATGTTTTATAATGCTTTTAATCATAGTATATTATTTAACTGATTTTTAGTATAGGGTATTGTAAGAAAATTGTCAATATTGTCAATGTTAAAATGCATTTTTTCGATATCATTTTCATAGTTTTTGATTACCAAAAACACTTTTATTTCTGGAAATTCTTTTTTTACAATGTTGACATTTTCTTTCGAGGCGAAAAATGAATTTACGAATAATTCTTTTGGTATAGGCCTGCCTTCCTTTTTTTCTCTAATTTTGGTAAATTTCCACGCAATTAATGGGTCCTGATAAATATAAATAATGCCTACAATCCGATTTCTGCTAAATGATCTTACGACATCTTCCCTGCAATATTCTAATTCAGAAAAAATCTCATCAACAAGAACATTTTGATGATGCTTAAGTGTAAAGTCAAACAATTTCTGGACCCCTAAGGAGGAGGCTCCTTGAATTGCGCAGGAGTTACTACCGTTATATTGAGGGATTATTAATTTGATTTCGTCAGCATCTATACGAACTGACTTTATGGGTGGATTTTTACTTATTAAATTTTCAATAAAACTTCTCGAAAATTCGGTTTTCCCTGCTCCTGGTGAACCAGCCATAAAAATCGAAAATGGCATATCAACTGACGGATACTTACTAATATCCGCAAATCATTTACTAATAATTCTTTATTATTTTTGATAAACTTTACGGCTTCATCTGAAATGTCCATATTCTAAGCCTTCTTTTCCGCCACCATTGGCGCTGGCGCGGCAATGCCTAATTGCGACCTTTCCAGAATTTCTTTTTCCACTTCGGCCCTTAGCTTGCCATACTTTTGCCTGGATAAGGCGATTAACTGTTCGGCTTGTCCTGGCACGGCAGGGCTCAAAGGAGCGGTATTCATGGTAAAGGGCTTGGATGAAGCATTATCAATCAGCAGTTTCACGATTGCCGTATATTTTTCCATGTTCGTCACGTCAAACTGGCTAAAGGTCGGGGCAAAAGCCTGGGCGAAAATTTCCGCGTCTTCCACGCCCACCCGAAAAGCCACGATAGTGCCGACATTGCCGAAAACCGCGTCGCGGATGCGGGTGTCCTGCTTTTCCACCAACTGCCCGATATACTGATGCGCAATAGTTAAATTCAAACGATACTTTCTGGCTTCGGACAAAATGGTGGCGATGGAATCGGTAATGAAATTTTGGAATTCATCAATATACAAAAAGAAGTCTTTTCTTTGCTCTTGCGGCAGGCTGGCCCGGCGCAAAGCCGCCATTTGCAGTTTGGATACGATTATCAAACCAAGCAAATTGGCATTCACTTCTCCGGTCGCGCCCTTGGATAAATTGACCAGCAGAATTTTTCCTTCATTCATGATTTTTTCAAAATCAAAACCGCTTCTGGATTGGCCTATAACATTTCGCATCATGCTGTTTTCCACAAACCGGCCGACTTTGGAAATTAAATAGCCCAACATTTCGCTTTTGTGAAAATCAGAAGTCTTGGCCATTTCTTTTTCCCAAAATGCCCTGACTATCGGGTCGGTAACTTTAGCTACTTTGGATTTCTGGAAAATTGGGTCTGTGAACATTCTGGGAATCTCCACAATCGTGCCAGGATGTTTCCTGTCGGCCATAAGCGTCAGCATGACATTGCGCATATTGTGCTCAAACATCGGGCCGATAACTTCGGGCGGGAATAATTTCATGAAAATCGCGATCATTTCCTGCACGGCAAAATCCTGCGCTTCGGGTGTCAGGGCATCCAGCATATTCAGCCCGACCGGATGTTCAACATCTGACGGGTTGAAATGGATAACATCATTTCGGCGATTGATTGGTATTCTGGCCAGAATGTCCACGATTAAATCACCATGCGGATCAACCACGCAGACCCCGTCGCCATTGGCAATATCCTGCAAAGCCATCTGGGTCATTAAGACTGATTTGCCCACGCCGGATTTACCAATGATGTAAACATGCCGCCGCCGATCCTCGCGCGCGATTCTTATCATTCTCTCTTCCCCGCGAAAGTGGCTGGTGCCAAGCACGACGCCAACCGGCGGGACATTAAGCGGCGGCGGTGCGGTTCGATATAAAATCCAGCGGATATTCGGGGTTTCGGTTGAAGCCAGCGGCAAGTGCCACATACTGGCCAATTCTTCTATGTTCAAAAGCGCGTATCTGCGGGGATCAAAAGTTCGGTAAATGAAATCATGAATTAATTTTTCCTGCTTCCAGGGATTTTTCTTGACCAGGCCATTGCCCGTATCAAAAGCGTTAAACTGGCCAAAGGCGTCAAAAATATTTTTCAAACGCAAATTTACCGAATTTTGATTAGGACCCGAAACCACAATCCGGATATTCACATCCAAACCGGCTTTGCTGTTTTTATCGTTGACCAGCTGGACTAATTGCTCGTCAGCCGGGGAAAGCTGCTTAGGCATGCCCAGATTATCTTTCTTTTTGCCGGAAAAAAACATGTGAAATACCTCTGAAAAAATATTTCTAACAATGGCCGCACCGACCGTGGAATTCAATACTCCCCGCCTACCATCACGCAATTGCTGGCTGACCATTTTGGCCTTGGCGTGCCAGCGCGGATGGGAAGAACGACAGACATACTGGATAACGGCTGATTCATCTTTTTCCAATTTGCTCAAAGCATTTGTCAGGCCAGCCAAAGGATCCACATCCATGCGGCGATAAGTAAGCAGGGGCAAGGTTTTATTTTTTTTCTGTCCCAGGTTTGCCCCGGCCACAAAAGAAGTCGGGCGAAAGGGGTTATATTCAGGTTGGATTATTACCTCCGCGTTTGGATACTGGGCATGGATTTGCTGCTCCATGAATTCCTGCATCAATTTTGGAACAACCGCGTAAAACCTGATCTCGCCTCGATCAGCCACAATTTCCAAACTAAAATGGTCATCACGGCCCCGGCCTAATGTTTGAAACCACCTTTGCGCCCGCATATTGCCCAAGAAAGACAAAAAAGATTCGCCAACGCTGATTTGCTCCTGCATTTGCTGAATGCGCGACGCGGCTTGGCCCGAATCTTCCTCTTGCTGCTCTTTTGGCAAAGTGATCATTAAACAAACCCGATGCAGGCTTTCGGGCGCATTCTTTTTTCGCCTTTGCCGCCGCCAAATTATCAACAGAATTACAAAAGTAACGGCCAAGGCAATAATGCCGTACAAAATATAATTCGGCGAAGCGCTTACGACTGTTTCGGTTTCTAATCCTTGAGCTGAAGCAGTGTTTGGCAATATCCCAAACATACCTTACTTTCTTTGTTTTAATAACAAAAGCTTTTGAGCTTTAATTTTTGATTCCTGTTCAATAAAAAATTTATTGACTCCGGGAATGATCATCAGCCAGCGTCGGATGACAGATACGATCTGATCAATTTTAACTTTTAACTGGCCTAAAAGACCGGCCACTTCTCTGGCTACTTTTTCGCCTTCAACTTTAAACTTCTGCTGTTCAGCCGGGGGCAAAGACATGTAAAGCTCTTGCAAACCATCGGCTAAAATTTGTTCAACCTCCTGAACTCTTTTTTCTTCTTCGGCTATGGGCAAGGGCATGACTGGCTGAGCTGGCACAGGCGCCTGGCTTGGCAGTTCAAACTTTTTCGCTTCTTCAGCCGGTTTTGATTCAAACTTTTCACCATGTTGTTCCAAAGCCTCCCGAATTTTATTCACCTTGACTTCCAGCTGATTTTCAGAAGATTTCTCAACCAATTCAAAAATGTCCTCGGGTTCTTGCTCGGTTGATTTTGGCGTTGGAGGTTGGTTAATGGGATTTGGCATATGAATACATTGATTATAACACTTTTCAATGATTTTTAACCCTAAGCCTTGACATTTAGCCAAAAGTCCCCTATACTCCAAAGTTCAAAAAAATACAGTAATAACGCTGTATGGTATGTATGTAAACCTAAAGAGACGCAGGAGGTATGTATGTTAGTCTCTGTAACCGCACCCGTTAACTTTGTCGGTGATCCCACTTCTGATAAGATACGGCAAGAACTTCATCGCCTGGGGTTTGTCCATGTCACGGGCTTGGAAACTTCTGGCATTAATAGTGGTTATGTCATCGGGGAAAAACTTAAACCTT
>PEXW01000053.1:10449-13667 GCA_002774575.1 Candidatus Kerfeldbacteria bacterium CG08_land_8_20_14_0_20_43_14 | reverse complement strand
ACAGCCTTCGCTAATAAGTTTAAATTATTCAAAATATCAAGACATTTAGCTGGCCTGCCAGCCGTAGCTCCGAACAAAGTGAGGAGCGAAGGCTGGTGGAGATGAGGGGTCTTGCACCCCTGTCTAGTTGGCCGTCAATTAGCATTCTACAGATTTAGATGGTTCAGAATTTTTCGGAAATTATCGCACGGAACAATCAAGCTCGATAATTGCCTAGCGCGAAAAGTTCTTGATATTTTTTATCACGCGGTAAAAAATATCCAGCCTGAAATATGACACTCGCTAATCCCGCTAATCAGGCGGCGGGGCGAATGGGTTATTGGTTTTTAGGCAACAACCGGAGCAAAAGCTGGGACTGCAAAGGCTTTCGCCAGTGTGGCCTTCACTTTGCTGACAAATGAATTGGCATTTGTCTAATTTTCAACAAGTTTTGCGCCATTGCTGAAGCGGGCGATCTGCTTGCTAATTGTCAAAGCTAACTATCAACTATTGGACATCCCCATGAGAAATTTTCCAATTAATTTCTTATGTTGAAGTTCGTTTTATGTCACCCTGTCAATGGTGTGTCGCTTTGCATTAAGGCATAGCAACCTGCCCGTCGCCTGCCCAACTCGCTACACGACTCGTAGCGGACGGGAGGCAGGCGGGGCTCTGCGGCTACTTTCCTCTTAATGCTCGGCCTATATCCCGGTCAACTTCTCTTTTTTTAATGCTGGCTCTCTTGTCATGTGCTTTTTTGCCGCGGGCCAGGCCCAAAGTCACTTTTACCAAACCGCGATGAGTATAGAAGTTTAAAGGAATTAAAGTCAAGCCCGAGCTTTTCATTTTGCCAATCAAGGAGGCGATTTCGTTTTTTCGCAATAATAGCTTTCTTTCCCTTTCCGGATTGTATTTTATCTGGTAAAGGCTGGCGGGTTTGTACGGCGCAATAAACGCGTGAACCAACCAAAGCTCATTATCCCGAATGCTCACATAGGCGCCTTGCAGGTTCAAATTACCGCCTTTTACGGATTTCACTTCTGGGCCAGTTAAAATTATTCCAGCTTCGAATTTTTCCTGGATGGTGTAATTGAAAGTAGCTTTGCGGTTGCTGGTTAATTGGGGCATGGGCATAGTATAGAGAAAAAAATAGCCCGCGTCGCCTGTATAAAGGACAACGCGGGCAAAAATTAAGCAGCCATTAACTGAAAGATAGAGTTCGGTTTTTTGCTGACGACATCAAAGAATTTGGAGCTTTTTGACACGAGATAGCCAAATCCCAAGCCAGCAAAGATATCTCCCCACAAATCTTCATCCGTAACCTCGGTCTTTTTGGGGTAGTGGGTCCGGATTTCTTTTACCAACAAGTTTAGGAAGCCCGCAACCTGAGCTGGGTCATCACAATGATGAAAATATATATTGTCCCGGCCGATGGTTGCGTCGGCCAGCCACAGCAGAGTTTCTTCAACCTTTACGGGATTGATCTCCGAAAGCAGTTGATAAATTTGAGAAGGTACCGAATCGGTTTTGGGCACAACATTCGTCAAGGCGATAATATTTTCCCAAACCTTGTTGAAATAGATATTGGTTTGCATGATAGACTCCTTTTACTTTGGTTTAAAATAGCCTTTGTTTTTGACTGCTAAACCTAGCAAAAACTTTAGAATATGTCAAGCCCTTGGTATACTTGAATTCATGAATGTTCGCAATGAAGTAAAAAAGCTTTTGCTCAAGTTTGTTCAGGACGAATCCGCTGATTTTCAGGTTGAAGTTCCGGAAAATCCGGCTTTTGGAGATTATTCCAGCAACTTGGTTTTAAAGCTGGTTAAAGAGCGGAAAAAACCAGTCAAGGAAGTTTCTGATAACCTGGTCAAATTTTTTGCTAAAACCCAAAACCAGGCCATTGCCAAAGTAAAAATTGTCGGCCCCGGTTTTGTGAATTTTACTTTAAATGACGGCTGGCTGATTGAACAAGTCGGGGAATTAAACCGGTCGGCTGAAAGATATTCCAGATCGGATTCGGGCAAAGGCCGAAAAATTCATCTGGAATTCATATCAGCCAATCCAACCGGGCCATTGACCTTAGCCAGTGCCAGAGGCGGTTTTTTGGGTGATGTTTTGGCCAGGATTTTTTCCAGAATGGGCTATAAAGTTTTTACCGAATTTTATGTGAATGACCGCGGCAACCAAGTGGCGGTCTTGGCCGAATCAGTTTTGCGGAAATATTGGCAGCAACACGGCATCACTATCGATTTTCCAGCAACCTGCTATCAAGGTTTATATATTGATGAGCTGGCTAAAAAGCTGCACTTGCCAAATTATAAAATTACCGACATTCAAAAGCTGAACGAGATTCGGGACAAAATCAAAGACAAAGTAGTTGAAAAAATGCTTAAGGAAATCCAAAGGGTAGTTGAAAAAGTTATGGGTATTCATTTTGACGGCTGGTTTTCTGAAAAAGCTTTGGTGGAAAAGTCCAAAGTCGTAGAAGAAGTTTTAGCTTTACTAAAAAAACAAGACCTTCTTTATGAAAAAGACGAAGCGACTTGGTTTAAGTCAACAAAGTTTGGTGATGAAAAAGATCGGGTTTTGATTAAGACTAACGGTGAGATGACTTATGTCGTACCAGACATTGCTTATCACTGGCTGAAATTCACAAAATATAAAGCAGATATTGCCATAAACATCTTAGGCGCTGATCACCATGGTTATGTTGGTCGGATGCAGGCGGCCATGAGAGCCTTGGGCGTAAAAGGCAATCTGAAAATTATTTTAATTCAATTCGTCAGGTTGGTTAAAGACGGTGTAGAAGTAAAAATGTCAAAACGACGGGGTACATATGTGGAGGCCGAGGAAATTATCCAAGAAGTTGGTTTGGACGCGGCCAGATTTTTCTTTATCCTGCATGCCTCAAACACGCATATGGATTTTGACATGAATCTGGTTAAAGAAAGGAATGAAAAAAACCCAGTCTATTATGTGCAATACGCCCATGCCAGAATCTGCAGTATTTTAAAAAATACCCAGGGCTTAAAAGTAATTAAAACTTCGAAGATCGAATTAGAGCCAGTGGAAAAAAAATTAATTCTAAAGCTTATTCACTGGCCTGAAGTACTGGAAGAGGTAAGTCTGGATTATGGCGCTCATCGGTTGCCGCAATACGCCATGGATTTGGCCAGGACTTTTCATGAGTTTTACACCAAAGTTAGAGTAATTGATAATAATGAAACGCGGGAATT
>PEXW01000053.1:0-10441 GCA_002774575.1 Candidatus Kerfeldbacteria bacterium CG08_land_8_20_14_0_20_43_14 | reverse complement strand
AATGCCCTCGGGATTTCCGCGCCAGTAAAAATGTGAAACTCCACTAGCGCAAGTGATTTTTTATAAATAAGCTTTTTTGCGGAGTTTCACCCCGCCGTTAGTCTGCCTTTATCACCTCGGCGGGGTGAAAAATAATTAAATTGAAACGGAGTTTTATACTGCAGTAGCCTGGTGTGAGAATGGTCTGCGGAGTTACCGGAATCACACTGATTAAATGGCCAGGCTAGTTGCGGAGTTTCACCCCGCCAAAACATTTCTTTATAAAATCAGCTTTGTGATAAACTTAACGATAAGATAATATGAAAATTGGCATTGATTGTCGGACAATTCTAAATCCTGAATCAGGCGAACGCGCCGGCGTAGGTCATTATGTGGAAGGCTTGGTCTTCGCCTTGATTGAAAATTATCCCAAAGAGAAATTCGTGCTGTATTTTGATTATCGGACCAGGGATATAAATATTTTTCAAAAGCCCAATGTTAAAGTAAAGCACTTGTTGTTTTCCCAATACGGAAAATTTTTGTCATTTGGCTATTCCCACATGTTAATCTCGGCCTATTTATTGAAAGAGGGTTTGGATGTCTTGCACATTCCGGTCGGGGTAATTCCAATGATTTATCCGAAAAAGGTAGTTTACACGGCTCATGATTTTGCCATTTACCGTAATCCGGAATGGTTTCCGTCGTCTTTCCTTTCCCGTTCAATTTTAATCCCGCAAAGCTTACGAAAAGCCGATCAGATAATAGCGGTTTCCAGAAGCACGGCCAAAGATTTGAAACAATTATTTAATATCAAACCCCAGAAAATTAATGTGGTTTACAATGGCTTTGATGTCAATAAAATTCCATTAAAGCGCAGTAATCAGGAAATCCTGGCTAAGTTCAAACTTCCCAAAAAATACTTCTTGTTTGTCGGCACTTTGGAGCCCAGAAAGAATGTGATTAATTTGGTCAGGGCCTTTAAGCTTTTCTTGGAAAAAAATCAGGCTCAAAAGGATGTGGTTTTAGTTATTTGCGGTCAACTTGGTTATCATTCAGAAGAAGTTATGCAGGAGCTGTTGGATTTGGGCCTGAAGCGAAGTATCAGGTATTTGGGCTATGTTACGCATAATGAAAAAATTGAGCTAATTAAGCACAGCTCGGCCTTTATTTTCCCGTCTTTTTACGAAGGTTTTGGCCTGCCGGTTTTGGAAGCCCTGGCTTTGGGCTCGCCAGTCATAACCAGCAAAGTCTCTTCCATGCCGGAAATTGCCGGCAAGGCAGCGGTTTATATTGATCCCAAAAATATAAATGAAATCGCCCGGGCCATGAGAGATGTGCTAGCCAAGCCAGGCCTGGCTAGAAAACTTCATGATACTGGTTTAAAACAGGCCCAAGCTTTTTCCTGGGAAACCTGCGCTCAAGAAACCATGAAGGTTTATCAGAAGACGGTTGGAAAAAAGTCATAGGTTTTAGTTGTCGAAAGCAGTATTGTTGTGGTTAGACGATATGCTTTTTAATTAAGATTGTTTTGATATTTTAGAATAATGAGTAAAACCGTAAACTCTTGCCAAAAAGCCGTTTTTAGGGTAAAGTAGGTTGTGCAATCAAGCTAGAGTTTTTTATGCATTCCAAAAAATCCGAAGCGGGGAAAATAGAAAAACATTCAAAAAATCCCTTTCCAGAAATGGAAGAGGAAATTTTGGAATTTTGGACAAAGGAAGATATTTTCCAAAAGTCATTGGATAAAACCAAAAGCGGACGCCCATTTATTTTTTTTGAAGGTCCGCCCACGGCCAATGGCAAGCCCGGCATTCATCATGTGCTGGCCAGAATTTACAAAGATGTAATTGTCCGTTTTAAAACTATGCAAGGTTTCTATGTGGAAAGAAAAGCGGGCTGGGACACGCACGGCTTGCCAGTGGAATTACAGGTTGAAAAAGCTTTGAAAATTTCCGGCAAACAACAAATTGAAAATATCGTTCCCGGAGACAAAAAAGCCAGTGTTATTAAATTTAATGCTGAATGCAAAGAAAGCGTTATGCAGTTCAGGCAGGATTGGGAAGAAATTACCAAGCGAATCGGTTTTTGGCTGGACCTAGACCATCCTTATATAACTTACGAACCAGATTATATTGAAAGCGTTTGGTCAATTTTAAAAGAGGTTTCAGAGAAAAAAGATAAAGCTGGCAAGCCCATGCTGTTCAAAGGCCATAAGGTTGTTCAACATTGTCCCAGATGCGAAACCGCGCTCTCATCGCATGAAGTGGCCCAAGGTTACAGAACTGTTTCGGAAAATTCGGTTTATATAAAATTTAAGGTTGAAGACAAGGCCTTGGCGGAAAAGCCAAGTTTAAAAAAAATATTAAAAAACGATCCGGTTTATTTTCTATCCTGGACAACTACACCCTGGACTTTGCCCGGCAATGTGGCTTTGGCCATTGGCCAGGACATTGTCTACGCCATAGTGGCTAAGGGCGATGAGCAATACATTTTGGCCAAAGACCGTTTGGGAATTTTGGACGAGTATAAAGTTTTGGGCGAAGTATCCGGCCGGGAACTGGTGGGTTTGAGTTACGAGCCGTTATTTGCCGGCGCAGTTGATAAAGGCGAATCCAAAACTGTCTGGACAGTTTTGCCGGCGGATTTCGTAACTACGGCTGACGGCACTGGCGTGGTTCATACCGCGGTCATGTATGGGGAAGAGGATTATCAATTAGGCAAAAAAAGCGGTTTGCCAACCCAACACACGGTTGATCAGGCTGGCAAATTCCTGCCTTCAGTTAAAAAGTGGGCGGGTAAGTTTGTTAAAGACAAAGATGTCGAATCAGGCATAATTCAGGACTTGCAAGACCGGAATTTATTGCTGAAAGTCGAACTTTACACTCATGAATATCCTTTCTGCTGGCGCTGTGAAACTCCGCTTTTGTATTACGCCAAAGACAGCTGGTTTATCCGTATGTCCAGCCTGCGCGGTGAATTATTAAAAAATAACCAGGAGATTAATTGGGTGCCGGGTTATTTAAAAACCGGACGGTTTGGCGAATGGTTGAAAGAAGTGAAAGACTGGGCGATTTCCCGGGAAAGGTATTGGGGCACGCCCTTGCCGATTTGGGTCTGTGAAAAGTGCGAAGCCGTGAAAGTTGTGGGGAGCTTTGAAGAATTGGGTCGCAAAGGTTCAAAAATAGATCTCCATCGCCCTTTTGTGGATGAGATAAAATTGCAATGCGAAAAATGCAAAGGCGAAATGAAGCGGGTGCCGGAAGTTTTGGATGTTTGGTTTGATTCTGGGGCAATGCCTTTTGCCCAGTGGCATTATCCTTTTGAAAATTCAAACAGAATTGACGCTGGCCAGAATTTCCCAGCTGAATATATTTCTGAAGCCATTGACCAGACTCGGGGCTGGTTTTACACGCTTTTAGCCGTGTCTACTTTGCTGGGGAAAGGTGCGCCTTATAAAAATGTCATTTCTTTAGGCTTGATATTGGATAACAAAGGTCAAAAGATGTCTAAGTCCAAGGGCAACATTATCGAACCAAACCAGGTGATTGATGAATTTGGCGCAGACGCTTTGCGGTTGCATTTATTCACCATGAGCCAAGCTGGGGATTCGAAATTGTTTGACATTAAAGGCGTGGATGAAGTGGTGAAAAAAACTATTTTGATATTTTGGAACATACTGACTTTTTATCAAACCTATGTGGCCGATGCCAAGCCGAAAGAATTCAGCGGTAACGCGGAAAATTTAATGGACCAATGGGTTTTGGCCAGATTGGGCCAGGCCACAGAAGTAATTACCAAGAAATTGGAAAGTTTTGATCCCACCAGTGCTGCCTGGGAATTGCAGGCGTTGATTGCCGACTTTTCAACTTGGTATCTGCGCCGCAGTCGGGAAAGGCTGAGGCCGGGTGATAATTTCAGTCCGGAATCAGCCAGGGTATTGAAACACGCGATCAGGCAGGTTGTGGTATTATCAGCTCCGTTTGCCCCATTTTTGGCGGACAAAATTTATCAAGAAATTAAAACCAAAACCAGCCAGATAAGCGTGCATTTGGAAAATTGGCCGGGCAAATCAGAAATTGATTCAAAAATTTTGAAGGAAATGGAAATTGTCAGATCAGCCGTGGAATTGGGGCACGCCATCAGGAAAGATAATAATTTAAAAGTTAGGCAGCCTTTAAGCGCGGTAGAAGTGAATCATGAGCTGGCTGCTGATTTGCGGAAGGTCTTAGCCGAAGAGCTGAATGTTATGGAGTGCAAATCCGTGAAGAAGCTTTCTACAGGCCCGAATTGGAAAAGCAAAATCGGCGGGGCACTGGCGGTTAATTTGAATATTGAAATTTCTGAAGAATTAAAACACAAAGGTTTGGTCAGGGAAATGGCCAGGCATATCAATGACCTTAGAAAATCAGCGGGTCTGACTGTAAAAGATATGGTTGATGTGGAATGGCAGACTGAAGATGAAACCTTAAACCATATTTTTACTGAACACGCGCCGGAATTGCGGGAGCTGACCAGAAGCCGCGGAATTAAACTAGGTGAGGTCGAAAGCGTTGAATTTAAAAAAGATTTATTGCTTAACAAGTCCAGGGTGGTAATTGGTATAAAAAAATGAGCTTACACGAAGTCACTGGCGTTATTTTAAACCGCCGTGATGTCAGGGAGGATAGCCGTCTCTACACGGTTTTTAGCCATGAGCGCGGCAAGCTGGAAGTCTTTGGCCGTGGCATTAAAAAACCCAAGGCAAAGTTAGGCGGTCATTTAGAACCAGGCGCGACCGTCAAACTGACCTTGGCCAGGGGCAAAAGCGGCGAAACCATTACAGCGGCAGAGCGTTTGTATTATCCGAATTTAGTCATGCAGAGTTTGGAAAAGCTGGCGACTTTGGGTTTTATCCTGAATTTAATCGATTGCGCGACCAAGCTGGAAGCGCGCGATATAACTTTGACCTCTTTTTTGCAGGAAGCCATTGGCAGGCTGGAAAAATTAAATGACCAAAAAAATCAGCAAGCGCGTTTTCGGATGTGGTTTGCCTGGCGGGTTTTTCACTTGATTGGCCTGGGTCCCGAGCTTGACACTTGCGTTCACTGCCGGAAAGCACTGACTGAAAAAGGCATAAAGTTTTCCCCGCTTATGGGCGGCTGGTTAGGTATGGAATGCTGGAATATGGACGATAAAGCCCTGGTGGTTCAGGCCGAAACCAGAAATTTTATTTTGGTTTTAAATCGGAACACCTGGGAAGAGGTGGAGCTTTTTAAAATTGAAAATGGCGCGGAAAAAGCTGCGGCCTTGATCACGCTTTCGGAAATGCACCATATTATGGAAAGGCGCATTCCAGCCGAGAGATTCGTGGATTTTGTCAGGAATTTTTGAATTGAGTCAAACCTTTCCTAAAGCGAAAAAAATCGATATACTGTATTAACTTATGCCAAAACCAAAAGCAGAAGAAAACGAAAAAGCCAAGAAGATTACCGTCCGAAAGCAAAAATTGAAAGCTGAAGACGAAGAAATAATCGACAAGCCTGAAATTGAGGCGAAAGAAAAAGAAATTGTCGATTCCAATGAAATGCCTGAAAAATTGACCGAAGATTCAGAAGAACAGCCGGAGCCAGAACTCAAACCCAGAAGAGTAAAAATTTTGCGGGAGGAGGTTTTGGACGCCATTTATAATCCGGAAGATTCAGATCCAAAAAGTCAGGATGTGAAAAAAATCGTCAAGAAAGCTAAAAAGCGGAGCAGGTTATTTGTAGTGTTAGCAGTCTTATTTCTTTTGGCTCTAGCCAGCGCCGCCGGTTTTTTTGTGTTTAGCCGGAAAAATAATCAATTCAATGAAAGAATTACTATTCTGCCTTCAGCCCCAACCAGCGTTGCCGCAGGAGGTGAAGTAACTATTTCCATAGCCATAAAAAATAATGAAAAAATTGCCATTAAAAACACGGAATTAACTTTTACTCCGCCAGACGGATTTACTTTTAAATCTTCCAGCCCGGCGCCCAGCAATGAATTTAACAATGCCTGGCAGGTCGGCACCTTGAACAAGGGCGCTGGCGCCACTATTTCCATCGTTGGCAGTCTGGTTGGCGATCAAGATCAGGATAAGGTTTTTCATTTTATCCTGGGTTACCGGCCAGCCAATTTCAATTATGATTTTCAAAAAAACGCGGACTTGAAAATTCGCATCAGCAGTTCAGTTATCAAAATAACGCCTGAAGTGCCATTGCGCATAAATCCAGGGGCGCCAACTGATTTTCCGGTAACCATTGAAAATACCGGCGCCGACCCATTAGAAGGCGTAAAATTAATCGTGGATTATCCGGAAAATTTTAGCTTTTCGAAAGCCAATCCAAAACCTTCGGAAGGGGAGGACATCTGGCAGTTGGCTTCAATTCCGGCCAATGGCAAAGTTAAGATAATTATTTCCGGCAGCATAACCGGCGCGCCAGGGGATACGAAGGAGTTTAAATTCCGCGCGGGCAAAGAGGGCCTGAAAGAATTTGAAGTCCAAGCCCAGGCTAGCGGCATTGGCAGCCTGGTTAAAGTCGGCATGAGCCTGACCGCGGTCATTACCAATCCCAGCAAGGGCGTATACGCGGATTGGGGCGAAACCCTGAACTACATGCTGACTTATAAAAATGAGAGTGATAGTGAAATGCGGGATGTAGTGATAGCCGCGGAATTCATGCAAAAAAATTTCGCCAGCCAGGATGTTTCAATTTTGGATCTGGATAATCGTTCTGCCGCCGTAGCAGGCAAGCTTGATGGCCGGACCATAACTTGGATCAAGGCTGATATTCCAGGCCTAGCTAAAGTAAAGGCTGGTGAAGGCGGAGATATTTTATTAAGACTGGCTTTAAAATCCGGCCCGGAAATAAAAACCCAGGATGACCGGAATTTAGTAATTACCACCAATGCCAGGATTACAGTCGGCAGCATTGCGGATGTGGAGGGCAAGAATTTTGAAACTCAAGCGCCAAGCTTGCAGACCAAAGTAACCACCAAACTGAATGTCGAACCCGAAGCCAGGTTTTATAGTGAAGAGCAAATTCCGGTTGGAACCGGTCCTATCCCGCCCCAGGTTGGGAAAACCACTACTTATCAATTAAGCTGGACCTTGACCAACCCGACCAATGAAGTGACGCAGGTGGTTATAATCTCCACTTTGCCAGACGGAGTAATTTGGACAGGCAAGCAAAGCGTAACCGCTGGTCAGGCCGTCAATTATAATTCCGAGACCCGGGAAGTAACCTGGCGGATCAACCGGGTGCCGCCGGGCACAGGCAGTTTGTTCGCCAGCTTGGAAGCTAAGTTTGAAGTTTCCATAACGCCGACCCTGGCTGATTTAGGTAAAATAATTCTGCTTTTGAATCAAACCGTTGCCACGGCCCGTGATGAATTTACCACCCAGGATTTGCGCGTGGAAAAAGCCATTTTAACCACTGACCTTACCAATGATGTGGCAGCGCAGGGCAAAGGTTTGGTAGTCGAAGCCGCGCCCGGGACTTAAATTTTATTAAGAATTTTTTAATGGCATACCTTTTGGCAAGAGGGCGTTTTTTTCTTATGAATGATATAATTCAAATATGGCAGAAAGTTTAACTAAAAACGCCAGCAAATTCATTCTCCGGGAATTAATCGGGGATGTCCTGTTGTTCCCACTTTGGTGGTATGTGAAAGGCTTGGCGCGTTTCAGCGGTTTTTGTTGGAACAAAGTCGGTGAATTCACCAACCGCAGCCGCTTAAGCCCCAAAGTCTGGTTTCAGAATTTGTTTGTGCCCATGTATGGGGATTACAGCCGCAGCGGTCGGGCCATCAGTTTTTTTGTCAGACTGGTCGTGGCCTTGGCTTTATCAGTCGTCTTTGTGATTTACCTGGTTGGTTTTCTAATCTTTTTTCTTGCTTACCTAGCCCTGCCAGTCGCAGTGGTCTATTATTTTTTGCGGCAGCTTATTAATCTGCCCTGGTTTAAATTCTAATCATGCCAAAAGTTCAATCACCATTTGTCATAATCAACTGTCCAACCTGTAATATGGGCATTGGCATCTGCCCGGCCTGCAAAGACCGGCGGGCTGCCATGTGGCTGATGGGCCGGTATTTTGTCTGGGACAAAAAAGTCGACCGCTGGCATATTGCTGAAGAAAAATTACAACGCGGCCTGCATCGTGGCTTTAACGCCCTATTGATTGTTTTTGGAATTTTTGGGCTGGGTTTGATCATCTGGCAGGCATTGGAGCAAAAAGTAATCCTGGACTTAAATTCAATTCTGGAATTTCTAGGCACCAGGAATGTCTGGAAAATTATTTTTTCAATTTCTTTGATCGGGGATTTGGTAGTAATATCCAGAATTGTTAAAGCCCAGCAAGAAAGAATTTTGGTCGCGCACCGGGACAGCGAATTATTGTCAATCCCGGCCCCGGAGCAATCCTGGCCCGATGTAATCAGGGAAGAAAAACGTTTTGAAAATATCGCCCCGGCTTATCTTGAATCCGCGCAAAAAGCCGTGGAAGGCGCCTGGACTCTGACGGAAAAACTTAAAAATCCGGAAGTCCGGCCAATACATTTATTCGCTGCGCTTTTTGCTTTTCACGATACCCAGGTGGTTTTTGGCCGGCTGGGCATTGGTGCTAAGCCATTAAGTGAAAGAGTCAGCCGGGTTTTGCAAAAATTGCCGGCATCTGCCGATTCGCCCAAGCTGGGCCATGCCGCGACCGAAGTTTTATTAAGGGCTTATTTGGAATCTGTCATGACTGGCCGGCCGATTGTGGATGTTACTGAATTGATTGTCGCGGTCGGACATGATGAGGAAGTCAATGAAATTTTAGCTGATCTGGCTATTGATGAAACTAAATTAAGAAATGTGGTGGCCTGGATAAACATAACTCATCGCATGTCCAAGGCTTATCAAAACTGGCGAGGCAAAGCCAAATACCGTTCCAAGGGCGGCATGAACCGGGCCTTTACCGCTATTGCCACGCCCATGCTGGATTCTTGCAGTCATGATTTGACCCAGTTGGCCAGAGCTGGATTATTATCGCAATGCATTGATCGCGCCAAAGAATTTGAAGAAATTTTTCGGGTTATTGAAAGCGGTCGGCAAAATCCGGTTTTGGTGGGCCTGCCTGGCGTTGGCAAAACTTCAATCGTGGAAGGCCTGGCTTATCGCATGGTTACGGATGAAGTGCCGCCGGCTTTTCAGGATAAAAGATTGGTCAGCTTATCAGTCGCTTCTTTGGTTGGTTCGGCCGGCAAGCAAGGGGAATTGGAAGAGCGATTTAACATTGTCATTAACGAAGTAGCGCGATCGGGGAACATTATTTTATTTATCGACAACATCCAAAATTTGATGGGCTTAACCACTGAAGGCTCCAGTAAAATGGATTTGGCTGAAATGCTGGCTCAAGCCTTAGGCCGTCGGGCTTTTATGGCAATCGCCACAACTAACCCAGTCGATGAGCATCGCTACTTGGAAAAATCAGGCCTGGCTTCAGTTTTCCAGCGCGTGGCCGTGAATGAAGTAGATACCAACGGCGGCATTCAGATTTTGGAAGGCAAAGTTGGGGTGATTGAAAATAAACAACAAGTCCTTTTCAGCTATAGCGCCATTGAAAAAGCCGTAATTTTGTCCCAGCGCTATATCCATGACCGTTATCTGCCGGAAAAAGCCGTGGGTTTGGCAGAAGAAGCCGCGGTTTATGTTCACAAAACCAGGGGCAAAGGCAGTATTGTGAATGGTGAAGATGTGGCAGCTATTGTTTCGGAAAGGACGAATGTGCCAGTAACCCTAGTTACGGAAGCCGAGACTGAAAAGCTTTTGCATCTGGAAGAGCGCATCCACGAAAGGGTGATAGGGCAGGAAGAGGCCGTGAAAGCCGTGTCAGCGGCCTTGCGAAGGGCCAGAGCAGAACTTCGGGATGCTCGCCGGCCGATTGCCAACTTTTTATTTCTAGGCCCCACTGGCGTGGGCAAAACTGAACTGGCCAAAGCCGTGGCCGAAGTTTATTTTGGCGATGAAAAAACCATGATTCGCCTGGACATGTCTGAATACCAGGTGCAAGACAGCCTAGCTAGGTTAATCGGCAATCCAAACACAAATGAAAGTGGTTTTTTAACCGAAGCCATTCGCAAAAATCCTTTCGCGCTTCTGCTTTTGGATGAATTAGAAAAAGCCCATCCGGATATTTTGAATGTTTTTTTGCAGGTCATGGATGATGGCCGCTTGACTGACAGCACTGGCCGAACCATCGACTTTACCAATATCATCATGATTGCCACTTCCAATGCCGGCACATCAATTATCCAAGCCGGCATAAACGCGGGTGAGTCATTGGAAAGCATCAAGCAAAGATTGATTGAAAAAGAGCTGGCGCAATACTATCGGCCGGAATTCTTAAACCGCTTTGACGCCATTATTGTTTTCAAACCTTTGGATTTTGATCAAGTGGTTGCCATTGCCAAACTCATGCTCAAG
>PEXW01000038.1 GCA_002774575.1 Candidatus Kerfeldbacteria bacterium CG08_land_8_20_14_0_20_43_14 | reverse complement strand
CTAACCTGTTCCAACATCTTTATATAACTCGGGGGGTTGGGGAGGTTTGGAGCCGAAGAACAAGATTGCTTCGCAAAAACCATCGCTTACCCCAAGGCGGTTTTTGTTCTAATTATTAAAAGGGGCAGGGTGCCCCTTTTGGCTGGAGAAGTCGTGAGTATCAACTTTTCACGCCTTCACAATTATAGCCTTGAGCTTTCATGGAGTCGGCAGCACTTCTCTCATCGATAACTCGTTTTAAAGCCGGGTCAGTTTTGGCGCATTCGAAGTCACCACCGAAAGTCAGGTAGCGGCACGAGGTACCTTTCTTTCCCCATTTGCAGACTTCATCAACGTGTTTCATGGATAATGGCATATAAACCTCCTGTGCAATTTGAGTTTGGTTTTCGGCTAACATTACAATGCAAGCTGTGGTTTGTCAAACGAGTGGTGTTGAGTTCGGCGACTAGATTATCGCAATGACAGATGCGGTCAGTTTTGTTCTATACTTATTTTATATGCGCATTCCCACCCGAAAGCCCGGCAAGTACACCAACATGCAACGCGATCCGCACATGACCAAAGTAAAGTATGACGAGTTGTCTAAAGAGCTGACCCGGCTCAAGCAAGCACGGCCAGAAGCGATTGTCGAGCTGAAAAGATTGGCTGAAATGGGGGACTTTTCGGAAAATGCCGCTTACCAGCTTTCAAAAGGCCAC
This sequence comes from Candidatus Kerfeldbacteria bacterium CG08_land_8_20_14_0_20_43_14, assembly GCA_002774575.1. Taxonomy (GTDB): domain Bacteria; phylum Patescibacteriota; class Patescibacteriia; order PEXW01; family PEXW01; genus PEXW01. The sequence goes on along the minus strand of PEXW01000038.1, from coordinate 9,764 downwards.
TTGCGGGGGATTAACCAACGCATTTTAGAATTGGAAGATCACCTGAAGCTGGCGCAAATTATTCCAACCGCGGGTACTTCAGGCAGAGTTCAGCTTGGCAGTACGGTAACTATCGAACAGGAGGGGAAACAACAAATTTTCCGAATCCTTGGCCCCACGGAAACCAATCCTGCTAAGGGAATTATTTCTCATAAGTCTCCGTTGGGTGAGGCTTTGATCGGAAAAAAAATTGATGAGGTGACGCATTTCAATCTTGGTGGGAGAGAGATAGAGGTTAGAATTGTGATGGTGGAGTAGGGAAAAAATAGGAGACATTAGCTAAGGGCTGTGAGCTTAAGAGTTTGGGGATAGTTGAGGAGACAGGATTACCGCGTTGCAATGACGAGGGAAAGTTTTTTAATTGGAACTATAGCCAAAAACGTGAAGATCAATGTTTTTTAGTATTTTTTCACGGTTATGTTGACAAAACCGTGAATATTGAATATAATGGCAATATATGGCTAAAATACTCAATGTTTTCAATAAGATAAGCTTTCTTCGCGAGAGATATTACAAAGCTTCATCTGGTAAGGAGGCGCTTATTAAGCTGATCGCTGAAGCTGAAGTTGCCGAGCAGGTATATAATTCAAATGCTATAGAAAATAGCAAGTTGACGCTGGAAGAAACCGAAAAAATACTCCTTCAAATTAATTTAGATAGGTATATTTCGGAACGAGAAATTTTTGAAGCCAAGAATCTTGCGCGAGTTGTATCCTATATAGACAAAAAGGCAAAGGAGCAGGAGCTTACTCTTGGAATAATTTTATTTCTCCACAAAATGTTGATTTCAAATATCCGGGACGATGTTGCCGGAAGATTCAGAGCGGATAATGAATATGTTCGTGTCGGGAATCATATTGCTCCAAATCCAAAAGAAGTGGTAGAGCGTCTGGAAAAAATGCTGGCAGGATATAATGCCGTAAGCCATGAAAACATCATCAAACGAATTGCAAAGTTGCATCTTACCTTTGAGCATATTCATCCATTTGTTGATGGTAATGGTCGTATAGGGCGTGTTATTAATAACTACTTGCTGATACGAGAAGGATTTGTGCCAGTAAATATTAAATTTATTGATCGAAAAATGTATTATGAGGCATTTAAAGAATTTGATAAAAAAGGCATGGCGGCTATTATGGAGGAAATAGTGGGCAAGGCGCTTACCAATAGTTACCATAAACGATTGGCATATTTGGAAGGCAAAAAAATTATTGCCTTGGCTGATTACGCAAAAAATAATAAACTTTCACATTCAAACCTAATAAATAAAGCCACACGGCAAACCATTGAGGCTTTTTTAGAAAAGAATGTCTGGAAGATTGGAGTGTAGGATGCGGTGAACTCGTAATGACAAAAATTCCTCGTCGTGATATGGTCATATGTACGCATATGGCAGAAATTCGTTTGGTTACTTCAGTTTTGTCGAAAGTCGCTCTGCAAGAGATTGCGAATGAGCGCTTTGGCGATATGGTCAAAGGCGTGGTTGATATTGAACAGAGCATCTTGGCGCTTGGGGGCGAGTTGCACGCTGATATTGAAGCGTTCCTTTTGGATCAGGGGTCAGAGCAGGCAAACCTATGGGGTATTAATGTTTATCCAGGACAAGACTTTCCGGACATGGTGGAGTTTGATTCTATGATTAATATCCGGCCCAGCCAAGGGAACAAATCTAGGGGTGTAGAAAATGTCGACACGCGGAAGCGCATTCTTGAAGTTGTTCGTAAGTATATTACGCAATGAGTCAACCACAGCACCGAGATCTTACACATGGCCGGTGGCACAGCATGACTTTGGCAGAGCAGCTAGGGAATGTTGGCAGCGAATATAGTCGTGCCCGTCGCTGGAAGGAGAAAGGGAGCGCTGAACTTTTTAAAAAAGCTTTTGCGCGATTTCTTGAACTAATGGATTTGACTATTACGGACAGTCGTTGGCGCGGGCCAAGACGCCGAGAACTTGCCAGGGTGCGCGAGGAAGCGTGCTTGGAGTTTTTGCAGGTTGATCCAACGGGATTAAGTTTCACCAAGTACTTTGATGCCATGGCTGTTGCGGCGCGCGGGTTTGCGAAGTGATTTATTAGAATGATTGGACGGTTTTTAGAAAACGAAGGAAAAGCAAGATTGCTTCGTCTCTGCCTGCGGCAGATTCCTCGCCCGCGACGCCTTGCGTGTCACATGGCGAACGGGTCTCGATGACAGATTAGGGACTTCACAATGACGGATTGATTGAGAAGTGATAGAGTTCAATCACTATGGGACAGGAATCAGCATCAAATTTTTACGGCCTCGGGATTGCTCCAAAACTGCTTGAGATACTTGAAAAAAATCGGTTTACCGCACCAACGCCCATCCAGGCAAAAACCATTCCTTTAGCCATTGAAGGCAAAGACTTGATTGGTATTGCCCAAACCGGGACTGGGAAAACCTTGGCTTTTGGTATTCCCATGATCCAAAACATTGCCCGTTTAAAAACCCGGGGGGTGCTTTTGGTGCCTACGCGCGAACTGGCCGCCCAGGCGGAAGAAGTACTTTTACAATTTGGTAAAGGTGTTGGTCTAAAAACTGCGGTGGTCATTGGTGGCGCTTCCATGAACTTGCAAATTAGAGCGTTGCAAAGAAACCCGCACATCATCATTGCCACTCCAGGCCGGCTGATTGATCATTTATCAACGCGCGGGAATTTACTGCAGAATATTGGGATTGTGGTTTTGGATGAAGCAGACCGGATGCTGGATATGGGTTTTGCTCCGCAGATTGAAAAAATTCTGGCTAAGGTTCCTAAAAAACGGCAGACTTTGTTATTTTCCGCGACCATGCCACAGTCCATTGTCAGCATTGCAAACAAATACATGAGCCTGCCGTTGCGGGTAGAAATTGACCGGCCCGGCACCACGGTTAAGGAAATCGATCAGGAAGTAATTTTTCTTTCAGCTAATGACAAGCGCACGATGCTCGGTAAACTTCTGGATAGGTTCCCGGGGTCTATTTTGATTTTTTCCCGCACCAAATGGGGCGCGACAAAACTAGCTTCTGCCATCCGCGACATAGGACATTCAGCCACTGAAATACATTCAAACCGAAGTCTGGCCCAGCGGCGGTCTGCCATGGAAGGATTTAAAAAAGGCATGCATAGAATTTTGGTCGCCACGGATATTGCCGCGCGTGGCATTGATGTCAGCAACATCGAAGTGGTTATTAATTATGATCTGCCAGGTACGCCAGATGATTACATACATCGCATTGGCAGAACTGCCAGAGCCGGAAAAAAGGGCAAAGCCATTTCCTTTGCCACCCCAGATGAAAGACGGGATATTCAGGCAATTGAACGGATGATACGGACCCAGCTCCCGGTTAGTAAAGATTCAACGCCCATGCGGAATATTTCCAGCACGCCTTCACACGAGTCTCATCAGCCGCGCAAGCGATTTTCCAGACACCGTTCTTTTTCCAGTCGGCGAAGACGGTAGTTTATAAAAATTTTAAATACTTGGTTTCTACTTGACTAGTCAAGAATTAGTGATATTTTAAATTTGGGATAAAAATAGGCTTTAAAAAGAGGCTTGCAATCATGAGCGCGCATGGGTATTGTGTTATCACTGCGAAGGTAGGGGCTTTGTGGTTAGGAATTGGGAAAAAGTTATTTGTTATCTTTGTCATGGAACTGGAATTCTGACACGAGTCGAATGTTCATCATGCCATGGGACAGGTCAAATAACTCGAGTTCATGTTTCTGAAGGATTAAAGATTAGCACTAGCTATTCCGTTACATGCCCAAGTTGTGATGGTTATGGCTGGAACTGGAGATGAACTTTTTTTAAACCGCTTCGTGAAATATCAAAACGGTATTTATTTAGTGTATACTGAGTTCATGGATCAGGCTGATTTTGAAACTATCATTTGCGAAACCATTGCAGAAATTCCCAAAAAGCTTCAGGATAAAATTCAGAATGTGGTTTTTACGGTTGAGCCAGAAGCCAGGCAGCCGCAGCAAAATGAAATAAAAATAAGCCACCACAGTTTGCTTCTGGGTTTATATCAAGGCGTGCCTTTGACGAAACGAGGGATTAACTACAGTTTGGTACCGCCAGACAAAATTACTTTTTTCCAAAAGAATATCGAGCTGGTTTCAAACAATGAACCAGAAAAAATCAGAAAACTTTTAAAAGATGTAGTCTTGCATGAGATCGCGCATTATTTTGGTTTTAGTGAACTTGAGATTCGAAAATTGGAAAATCAAAAAGCTGGGAGTTGACCCCGCACCACTTTCTAAGCAGATATTAAATTAATAATAAACATATTTCTTTCGGTTAAGCACCCTTTTTAATAATAAATCCTTTGAATAGAAAGTGGTGTGGGGTTGATTTTTATTGGGCTTTGGTAAATCATAAGATTATGCCAATGGTCACCAGTCATTCCTGGGAAAATGTCTATCAATACGGGCAAATTGAAAATATGCCCTGGTATTCGGCTGGCTTGGATAAAGACATTGAGCAAGCTTTGCAAGAGCTTGAAATCAGCTCTGGAAAAATTCTGGATCTGGGCACTGGGCCTGGCACCCAGGCAGTGGCTTTGGCTAAAATGGGCTTTGAAGTTACAGCCACAGATGTTTCCGAAACCGCAATTGCCAAAGCTTTAAAACTGGCGAACATTCAAGAGGCGGCAGTTGTTTTTGAAGTTGATGATATTTTAGCCACCCACTTAATTCCTTTTTTTGATGTGATAATTGACCGGGGTGTTTTTCATTCTTTCAGCCTTGATGAACATGATGAATATATTGGCAACATACAAAGATTATTGGATGTAGGAGGATATTTATTATTGAAGTGTTTCAGTGATAAGCAGCCAGGCGCGGTTGGGCCATATCGCTATTCAGCCAGCCAAATTCAGAATATTTTTAAAACAGGTTTTAAAGTCATTTCCATCAGTGAAACAGAATTCCGCGGCCCGCATCAACCTTACCCAAAAGCCCTGTTTTGCATTATCCAAAAAACCTAAAAAAGCCCTAAATACCTTTGACAGAAGGTTTGATTTTAGGTAATTTCAGGCTATGCCTGAACCAAAAGAACTGGCAGTAATAATTGTCAGTTGGAAAGTTAAAGATCAGTTAAAACAGTGCCTGGAAAGTATTTATTCTCTGCCAGAGCCGGAAAGGCCGGGCGAAGTTTTTGTCGTAGATAATGATTCGCAAGACAGCAGTGTAGAAATGGTGGAAAATAGATTCTCGCAAGCCAGGCTTTTGAAAAATCGGCAAAATCTAGGCTTTGCCAAAGCCAACAATTTGGCAATTAAGCTGACCAACAGACCTTACATTTTACTGCTAAATCCAGATACAAAAGTCTATCCAAATGCATTTATTGGAATGCTGAAAGTTTTTGAAAAATATCCGAAAGCTGGAATTGTCGGGCCGACTTTAATTAATTTTGATGGGTCAATTCAGCCCTCGGTCAGAAACCTGCCTAGTTTTAAGACTCTGCTGGCAATTTTTTTGAAATTCCGATTTTGGTGGAAAAATTATCAGCCCTTAAAAAAATATCTGCTTTCGGATTTTGATTATTCCAAAGAACGGCCAGTGGGCCAAGTAATGGGCGCGGCTTTTTTAATCAGGAAAAAGGTTATTGAAGAAATTGGCTTATTGGACGAAGCTTTTTGGATTTGGTTTGAAGAAGTAGATTTTTGCGCCAGAGCCAAAAAGGCCGGCTGGGAAACCTGGTACACGCCGGCCGCAAAAATAACTCATCTGGGCGGAGTAAGTTTTTCTAAAACAGCTTTAGCCAGAAAACAACTTAAGTGGTTTAGAAGCGTTTTGCATTACAGCAGAAAACATTTCACTCTTTTCCAAACTTTGATTCTTTGGAAAGCTGGGTTGATTGGCATAGTCGGAACTTGGTTGGTGGAAAAAGCAAAAAAACCCGTTTTAAGGTTTTTATTCATTGCCGTTCTGCTGAATGTTTTTTTGGGATTATTTACTTTTAAAGTCGGGCTTTTAAGCGATGATTGGGATTTTTACCATGAAGCAAGGACTGTCCAAACCGATTTAATCCGGCCTTTGGTGACTAATGTGGGCGGCGCTTTTTATCGCCCGCTTTCAGTCTATTCATATTCGGTCGACTATGCCATCGCGCCCTATAATACTTTTGTGGCAAGAGTCCATGAGATTTTATTAATTATCATCGCAGTAACCTTGCTTTCTTTGATTGTCTGGGAATTAACTAAAAGCACTTGGTTAGCTAGCGCAGCTGGAGTTTTATTCAGCCTTTGGCCGCAACACTTGGAAACTACGGCCTGGTTGTCGGGCCGGCCAGATCTGCTCTGCACCATATTTATTTTTGCCGGCATATTGAGCTTGGTTTACGCTATTAAAAGAAAAAATAATCTGTACTATTTTTTACTGCCTTTACTGTCCAGCCTGGCTTTTTTGTCCAAAGAAACCGGGATTTTGATCCTGCCGGCCTTGGTTTTAAGTTTACTTCTGTTTAAAGAAAGAAAAAGCTTAAAACCCTGGATTTGGATCGGGATGTCAGGTATTTTTGTAGGCTTATTTTTTCTTATCAGAACCCAGGTTTTAGGAGTCTTAGTTGGAGGATATGGCGAAAGCCAAATGGCCTTGGGCTTACAAGATTTAATTAATTTAGTTAAGGTTCTGGGCATTGGCTGGGTGAATTGGGCTTACTTGAGCAGTCAGATTGGTTCGGTGAATAGCATCAAAATCGGCCTGGCCATTCTGGAAGTTACCGGGCTGGTAATTTGTGTCTGGTATGTTATAAAAGGCAGCAAATTATTTTGGCAGAAATTCGGCGTGGTTTTAATTTATGGTTTACTTTTTATATCTTTAGCCTTGCCAATGATGGGCGGAGTTAATTCCAGCAACTTGGTGGGTACCCGCCATTTATTTTTAGTTTCAGCGCCGATTATCATGGCCTTAGTTTTATTAATGGAGAAAATCCCCAAAAGAAATCTGGCTCTGCTGATAGTTGCGTTATTTTTGGGGGCCGGTTGGTTTATTAATTTACAGCCCTGGAAAATAGCTTCAGCTCAAGTAAAAAGTCTTGATGCTCAGATTTCAAAAGTAGCGCCCCAACCGGAATTAGACACGGTCTTTAAAATCAGGCATTTGCCTGGTCATTTTTTTGGAAGTTTTCAGTGGTTTGCCAAAAAAAGTTTACCAGAAACATTGTTTTCGATTTATGGACGACAGGACTTATATAATGCCAGTATATTAACGCCTTCTCAATTTTGTTTTCAACATTCAAAAGCTTTGGAAGTGGTTTTAAGCTGGCAGGCTGAAAATCAGCATCTTGAGTTAGAGGGGATTTTACCAATTAGTGAATTAAGCCTAAAAGCAGACAAGGCCGCAGACCATTCCTTAACCCTGACCAATAACAATACGGAAATTAGGTGGCCTTCCAAGGAATTGACAAAAGGTTTTCGATCTTTGGTGATAAGCTATTCTTCTCCAGAAAATTTCAACGGGATTTTGAAGGTCCAAAGTATAGAAGGAAATGTCGCTGTTTTTAAAGATCCTTTCTTTAAATTCCAGAAGGGCGAGCGGAACATTTTGGTAAGTTTATGCGATAATTGGGCCTGGCTGGATTCAAGGGAGAATATCTCCGGACTTGAGATATTGCGGCCTGACAAAATTAGTATTATTAAAGTTAAACTGGCTGAACCATATTAACATGAAATTTTCCACGATTTCAAAAATTACCCTGATTTTACTGGCAATTGAAGCTGCTTCTTTTTTGAGCTGGCAGTTTCCAGTCTTGGGCGTTTTGTTTTGGATATTAGTGGTTGGCTTAACTTTTGGCGTGGCTTTGGTCAGGATGGATTTAGGTTTAGGCATTGTCATGGCAGAATTAGTTTTGGGAGGCAAGGGTTATTTATTCTCCCTACCTGTGAATTCATTTGATTTGTCCATAAGGATAGGGATTTTTTTGGCGGTTTTTGCAGCCTGGCTAATCCAAGTAATTAAAGCCAGAAATTTCTGGGGCAGTCAGTTTAATTTTCGCTGGCTCTGGCTGGGCTTTGGCGGGATTGTGGCCTGGGCCATATTGATTGGGATTTTGCGCGGTAATGGCTTGAGCCCAGTTTTTTTTGATGCCAACGCTTTTCTGTTTTTGGGTTTAGCCCCGGCTTTTGGAAAATTGCGGACAAGACGCGAATTCTTTTCACTGATTACCTTTATTTTCGCCGCGATTATCGTTTTAGCCATCAAAACCGGCTTAACCCAAGGGCTATTTAATCACATTCCGTCTACTTCTTTGGTTAATTGTTATAAATGGATTAGAGACACGGGTGTGGGAGAAATAACTTACATTATCGGCCGACTGTACCGGGTATTTTTCCAAAGCCAGGTTTATGGGCTGTTAGGCTTTTTTTTGGGAATTGGCTTGGCCATAGCCAGGCCAAAGCAAAGATGGCTTTCAACAATTATTGCCGGCTTGTCCGTGTTTGTGGTGATTGTCAGTTTGTCCAGAAGTTTTTGGCTGGGCGGGGGCGTGGCTTTAGGGCTTGGTTTTTTGGCAATTGTGTTTTGGCCGGCTATTAGGTCAAATCTAGGCAAAATTTTTCTACATAGCTCTATTGCTTTTCTGATAGGTTTTTTATTGTTTTTCTGGGTTTTGAATTTTCCTTATCTTTGGGGCGGGGGAGTAAAAGTCGGGTCATTAGTAAGGTCGCGCGCCAACATCCAGACTGAATCTGCCGCCTCCAGCCGAAAAGAACTTTTGCCAGTAATAGACAAGGCGATTTTCAACCACCCAATTCTGGGCAGTGGTTTTGGCGCGGCATTAACCTATAAAACCAAAGATCCGCGGGTGAACCAGGCTGATACCCCCGGTGGCGTTAATTACACCACCACGGCTTTTGAATTGGGCTATCACGCTTTTGCCATGCAATTTGGCCTGCCGCTTTTTATTGCTTTTTTAATTCTGCTGATCAGCATTTTGAAAAAAGGTTTGAGATTGTTAAGGCTCGAAAATGCTAATGGTGCTATTGTTGGCGGGCTTCTGCTTTCACTGATTGCGGTATTTACTTTGCACTTAACCACGCCATATTTAAATCATCCTTTGGGGCTAGGGTTTATTTTAATCAGCCTATGCGCTTTTGCGATTTTAGATCCGCGCTATGCCGAAAAATAATTTTACCTACGATATAAGCCTGGTGAGCTGGAATAGCTCGGTTTGGCTGGAAAAATGTCTAAATTCCCTGTTACAGCAGACTCAAAAACCGGAAAACATTTTTGTAGTTGATAATAATTCTGCGGACAATTCTCTGGAAATCCTTAAAAAATTTCCTGGTGTAATGGTTTTCAGGCAAAATGAAAACCTGGGTTTTGCCAAAGCTCACAATCTCAATATCCATGAAAGCAAGACGGATTTCATTTTGGTGGTAAATCCAGATGTGGTTTTGGAAAAGAATTATGTTGAAGCGCTGCTTGATTATGCCGCAGGGAATGCGAGCGCTTCAGCTTTAGTCGGCACGGTGAAAAAATATGAAGGCGGTGGAATTGATACCACAGGCATTGAAATTAAACCCTGGCGAATTGCCAAAGAAATTAAAATCAATTTTAGTCAGCCCACCCGGGTTTTTGGTGTGTCTGGGGCAGTGGCCTTGTTCAGAAAAAAAGCCTTGGGGGAAATAAAAATTGGTAATGAATTTTTCAATGAGTCGTTTTTCGCTTACAAAGAGGATATTGAATTGGCTTGGCGGCTTAATTGGGCTGGCTGGCAG
>PEXW01000064.1 GCA_002774575.1 Candidatus Kerfeldbacteria bacterium CG08_land_8_20_14_0_20_43_14 | reverse complement strand
TGAGTTTGTTTACCGCGTGCCAACTGTGGTGATTTTAGCCTTTGACAATAAAAAACGATTGCTCTTGACCAAGGAATATAAGGAATTGGGTAAAAAATATATTTGGCACTTGCCTTGCGGACGGGCCGATAAACCAGTTTCCATCAAAGCCAATGCCCAGGCTGAACTTCGGGAAGAAACCGGCTTTCGGGCAAAGAAAATTAAACTTGTCTATGCCACGCCAAAACACTTTACTTATCCGCTTTATGGTTTTTTGGCATCAGGCTTAATTTCCGATCCCTTGCCTGGCGATCCTGGGGAAGACATCCAGGTAATTCCCACAGATTTAAACAAGGCTAAAAATCTGGCTCTATCCGGCAAAATTGAAGATCCCTTTGTGGCTTATTTAATCGCTTGCGCTTGGTATTTGATTAAAACCAAAGGCTGGAAAGCGGTTTATAAATAGGTATTATTATAGTTTTGGTTGTTGTGCTCCCCGCCTGCCGTGCCAAGGCACTGGCGGGTAGACGTATCGTTATGGTCAAACGGTGTGGGGATTTTTTGTCAAAAACCACATCCTCTAAAACAATACAAACATTAGTAGTCGCAATGCCTTACTATGCCGACATTGTATGGCAAAATTTGAAATACTATTGATGTATGTTAAAGTATCCCCAACTAAAATAAACTTATGCTCGTTGACAAAGGAGAAAAAATGCACCCAACTTTCGGGTTTATAGCTTTTGACATGAGAAAGGCAAAAAAGGCACTGGCAATCAACCAATGGCAAATTGAACAAGTTTTGACTTCATTGTCTTGCCAGATTATCACCTGGAACCTTTTGGATGTTGCCATGAGCTTTGTGAACACGCCTTATGAACTGGGAGCGAACATAACTTATGCCCCTGACTCTCTGGACTGTTCTGGTTTAAGCAAATTAATTTTTGCCTGTGCCGGCGTCTGGCTCCCCCGCTATACGGTTTTGCAGGTTGATCACGGCGAAAAAATCAAGTCTGATAACAGAAAACCCGGAGATTTAATTTTTTTCAAAGGCAAAAATCCCTGGCTGCATCCGGGCTTTGAAAGAGGTATTGGCCATGTAGGCTTTGTCCTGGATGAAAAGACTTTTTTGCACACCACCAGCAAAACCGAAAAAGTAATCCTTTCAGAAATTGCCGACTTAAAATGGCCGATCCTGGCTTGCCGCAGAATCCTGGCGTGTCCAAAAAACCTGACCGTAATCCGGCTGCCAGAAGAACTTTTTCACTTAACCAGTCCGGAAGAAATTTACTGCCTTATCCGCAGTAAATTAAAACAAAGCCGCCTGCAATAATCTGGCGGCTTTTATATTTTCCCCAAAACGGTTAAAGTGAGGCTTATGGAATACCCAGCTTATAAAAAAGCCCAAAAATATCTGGAAGCTTTGCCAGCCCAGGTTTTTGCCACTCGCCGGGAAGACCCCCAGCTGTCCTTAGACCGGACTCGAAAAATGCTGAAACATTTTGGCAGTCCTGAAAAAAATTCCAAATTCATTCACATCACCGGCACTTCTGGCAAAGGCTCTCTAACCATGTATTTGCACAATATCCTGCATCGCGCTGGCAAAAAAGTCGGCTCGTATTTTTCACCGCATGTCATTACCACCACTGAAAGAATTATGCTGAATGGCAAACTGACTTCGGTTAAGGATTTCCTTTGGGCTTTCAAAAAAATTAAGCCTTATCTGGACCATGCAAAAAAGTTCGACAAAAAATTTCTGCCTTCGCATTTTGAATCGCTTTTTGTTATGAGCCTGCTGATTTTTCAAAAACATAAACTGGAATGGGCCGTGATTGAAGTTGGTTGCGGCGGGGAATTTGACCCAACCAATGTTATTCCGCCTCCAAAAATTGCCATCATTGCCAATGTCGGGCTGGATCATCAGCTGCTTTTAGGCAGAACCAAAATCCAGATTGCCAAAACCAAAACCGGAATTTTAAAAACTGGCAACGTTTTTTTCACGGGCGAAGCTAACCCAAAAATCCGCGGGATTTTAATGGATAAGGCCAGGACTTCAAAAATTCCCGCTTATTTTATTCCAAAAATCAAGACCGGATTTAATTTAACAAATACTGTTATGTCCTGGCAGCTGCCTGGCTTTGGCAAGGTTCAACAATCAATGTTTGGACAACATCAACAGCACAATGCCACTATTGCCATTGCCGCGGCTCGGTTTCTGCATCTGCCAAAAGCGGCGATCAAAAAGGGCATTTTGCTGACTCGGATGCCGGCCAGAATAGAATTTATCCAAAAAAAACCAAAAATAATCATTGATGGCGCTCACAACCCTGACAAAATTCGCGCTGTGGTGGCTAGCTTAAAAGCTCTAGGCTATAATCAGGTTACGGCTGTTATAGGCATTGGCGAAAGGAAAAACGCAAAAGCGATTTTGAAAATTTTAAAACCTATTGTGAAAAACTGGATTCTAACCCAGACCTCATTGCCCTACCCCAAGCCAATGCCGGTTAAGATAATCGCTCAAAATCTAAAAAAACTTCAGCCCTCGGCAAAGCCAATGATTGTTTCTGATTGCAAAAAAGCTTTAGCCCGGGCCTTGAAGCATAATTCAAACTATCCAATTCTGATTACTGGTTCGTTGTATTTAGCCGGCGAATTAAGACAAAAATGGTACCCGGAAAAACTTATTCTTAACAAACAATCCAACTTTTAAAAAAATGCAAATTATTGACGGCCGAAGCCTGGCTTTGAAAATCAGGCAAAGTCTTAAAGTAAATATCGCCAAAAATCCAACCAAGCCTGATTTGGCAATTATTCTGGTTGGTGATGACCAGGCTTCGCAAACCTATGTCAGACTAAAGGAAGAAGCAGCTGAAGAGATTGGCATGCATTTTCAAAAATTTGTTTTTGCCAATACGGCCAGCCAGGCAGAAATCATCCAGACTGTCCAAAAAATAAACCAGGACCCAAAAATTCATGGCCTGATTGTCCAACTGCCCCTGCCAAAACATTTAAACGCTGATCAAATAATTTTCGCCATTGACCCTAAAAAAGACGCTGATGGTTTTCACCCTAAAAACCTGGAAAAATTTCGAGATAATACCGCTGCCTTTGCCCCGGTTTTGTGCGAAGGTATCTGGCGCTTAATTGACAGCGTCAATCAAGACTTAACCGGCAAAAAAGCGGTCATCTTGGCAAATAGTACGATTTTTGCCGAACCAATGGCTATCCTGCTGACTCGGCAGGGTTTGGATACGACAATTGTCTATTCGCCGTTTAAGGATTTTGAAACGCAAACCAAGGCCGCCGGGGTGGTAGTAATTGCCATTGGTCAGTCTAATTTTTTGAAAAACCATCACATCAAAAGCTGGGCGATTTTAATTGATGTCGGCTTTAATCGCGATGGCAAAAAGGTTGTGGGCGATATTGATTTTGAATCAGTTAAAAACTCAACCGGCTGGATAACGCCTGTGCCGGGCGGAGTCGGACCTATGACTGTGGCCATGCTGGTTCAAAGGGTTTATGAATTATCTTTAAAAATATGAAAAACTTCAGAAATATCGTCCAAAGCTCTTTTCGATTCTGCCCGCTCTGCGGCGCCAGATTAAAAATCAATAAAATCCACGGCCAAAGTGAACTTTTCTGTCCAAAATGCAATTTTGTCTTCTGGCTTAATTCCAAACCCACGGCTTCGGGCCTGTTAGTTAAAAATAAAAAAGTTCTACTGGTCAAAAGAGGCATCCAGCCACATAAAGGCTGGTGGGATGTGCCTGGTGGATTTTTGGATTTTCATGAAAAGCCGGAGATAGGTCTGGTTAGGGAACTGAAAGAAGAATTAAATATAAAAGTTTCAAACCCCAAATTTCTGGGGATTTACTTGGGCAAATATTTTAGCAATCCCCCACAGTCAACTTTTAATTTATATTATGTGGTTACAAAATGGACTGGGGAACTTCGGCCAGCCGATGATGTGGTGAAATACAAATGGTGTTCGATTAACCAATTGCCAAAAGATATCGCTTTTGAAAATAACCGACTGGCTCTGAAAGACTTAAAAAAATTACTTAGATAATTTGACTCCGTTGCCCTTTAAGGGATCATAACCGCCTTTGACTTCATTCCCGTCTGTATAACCATCGCCATCAGTGTCGGGGTTATTGGCATTGGTGCCATAAATTTTTTCTTGCGCATCGGTTAAGCCGTCATTGTCCGAATCCAGGCCGGCATTCGCATTGCTGTTAGCTGAATTATTTACATTAAGGTTGGCTGTGCTGGTATTAGAGTTCTCTGACGGAAAAATGCTATTCGAAGCATTATTATTCACCAGACTATTGGTATTGGTAACAATCACCGACTGGTTAGTCAGACTGGATACGGTTTCATTCCTGCCAAAAAAGATAAAAGCGGCCGTGCCAGCGCCAATTACCAATATCCCGATGATTGAAACAATTATGGTCCAACGTTTTTTACTGGGTGCTTCCTCTGACAGCTCCACTCGGCCAGCTTGAGCCAAAACATAAGTCATTTGGCCTTCAGTTGGCTTGTAAACGCGGCGAAGGGGTTTTAAGGGGCCCCAGTCTTTTTCAGTTTGCATGGCTCCAGCCCCAGCCGGCTGATATTGCTGACCTGGTTGGTGTGGAGGCGGCGGTACTGCCCGAAAGCCTTGCCCAGGAGGTACTGGCGCTGGAGACGAAGGTATTGGCCTAAAGCCCTGTGCGGGCCGCGGTTGAGGCGCTGGTGTAACTGGCGGCTGGGGTTGAATATTTTGGCCAGGATATTTATAGGGCATTGGGTTCGGAGCTGGCGGATTCGCCTGCCTGGAAGGATTTTTCCAAGGCGGAACCTGGCCAGGCGGGGTCTGGTTGGGATTTTTATTGTCTTCAAACATAAATTAATTATACCCTGACTTTTACAAATCGGAAAACTCTGGTAGGCTACCAAACATATGTCGCTTCAAATTGGAATTATTGGCCTGCCTAATGTCGGGAAATCAACTCTCTTCCGGGCTTTGACCAAAAAACAGGTACCGGCGGAAAATTATCCTTTCACCACCATTGACCCGAATGTGGGCGTGGTTGAAGTGCCTGATGATATTTTGCCTCAATTGAGCAAAGTCAGCAATTCAAAAAAAATCGTGCCCGCAATCGTGGAATTCGTGGACATTGCCGGTTTGGTCAAGAACGCCCACAAAGGCGAAGGTCTGGGCAATAAATTTCTTTCCAACATCCGGGAGGTGGCGGCCATTGCTCATGTGGTCAGGGTTTTTAATGACCCGGATGTAATTCATGTGGATAACCGCGTGGATCCAGGGCAAGACATAGCCACTATTGAAACTGAATTGGCTTTGGCTGATCTGGAAACCGCGAAAAAACGGATTGAAAATTTGAGCGGCAAAGCCAAATCCGGGGACAAAATTGCCAATGTTCAACTGCCAATTTTAGAGGAGATAGAAAATCGATTAAGCCAAGGCAAGGATGTTTTGGAATTATTAAAGCAGGATGAAGCAGCAAAATTAATCCGGGAAATGAGCTTACTTACTGGCAAACCGGAAATTTACGTAGCTAATATCGACGAAGCTGAAATTTCCAAAGCCGATGAAATCCAAAAAACTTTAGCTGACAAAACCGGGAAAAAACCTGATGATTTTATTGTAATCTCGGCAAAAATCGAATCAGAAATCGCCGAGCTGTCAGCTGAAGAAAGCCGGACTTATTTGGAAAGCCTGGGTTTAAAAGAACCGGGCTTAAATCGGCTGATCCACCAGGCTTTTTCAATTTTGGGATTGCAGACTTTTTACACTTCCGGAGAAATGGAATCCAAGGCCTGGACAATTTCTAAAGGAATGACCGCGCCCCAGGCTGCCGGAGTTATTCACAGCGATTTTGAAAAAGCTTTTATCCGCGCGGAAATAATTAATTGGCAGGATTTTGTGAAATACGGAGAAAACGGCTGCAAAGAAAAAGGTTTATTGCGGATTGAAGGCAAAGATTATGTCATGCAAGCGGGCGATGTAGCGCATTTCCGAGTGGGGGTGTAGAATATAGTTACAAGGAGAGAAAGATCTTTCCCAAATAAAGTTAACCCAGAAGCCTTCCAGGGCGTCTGGTTTAAGTAATAACTAATTTATCTTTCCGGCATAGGAAAGGAAGGAGGCTTTATGAATAAGCTTATAATCTTTCCAGAGCAAACCGCCTTGCAATTCAGTACAGTGCCGGAAAGGAGGTGATCTGGTGTCTGAAAGAGGCTAATCCCCTCTTGAAAATGAAAATAAGCTGGTTATTAAACATAAAATGCATCGGCCTAAAGGAACCGATGCTTTTTTTGACAATCCAGTTTTATAAATTGATGACCCCGCCAGCTAAACCAATTCTTTTCAGCACCCGACTGGCTTCAACTGGGTTCATCCATCGGGGCTTAGCCGCGTAATCAATCTTGATTGGCAAAATCTGAATTTTGCTGATTTTACCATTGCTAGTTATAACTTTGGCCACTGCCCCTTCTTGGGTTTCCTTTGACCAGGGCTGATCAAAAACTAAATTGCCCAGGGAATAAATAATTGCCTTGCCTTTATATTTTTCCACTGGCTGAACCCAGTGAGGATGTTGGCCGATAACCAGGTCGGCACCCGCATCAATGGCCGCGCGAGCGAAATTTTTTTGCTGGCTGGTGATTTTCAAAGTATATTCTGTGCCGACATGCATGGAAACTATTACCAAAGCACCGCTGGCTTTGGCTTTTTTTACTTCTGTTTTCATTCTGCCAGTGTTCAGGCCGGCAATAGTCGATCGGTTTTGAAAAGTGTTTGAGGTTTTTTCATTGTAGGTAAAAGCCAGCAAAGCAATTTTCTGGCCTTTTGCCTCTGCATATTGCGCTTGATAAGCCGCGTCAGAATTCAGGCCCGCGCCGACAATTTTAATTTTATTTTTCCTTAAAAGATCCAAAGTGGTCTGAATGCCTAAATTGCCTTGGTTGCGGGAATGGTTATTGGCAAAAGACACGGCGTCAAAGCCGGCTGAAGTTAAAGCGCTGATGTGTTTTGGGTCAGCCCGAAAAACCAGACTATAACCCAGAGCCGGACCTGGGGCAAAGGGCGATTCCAAATTAACAAAAGCAAAATCCGCGGCTTTAAAAGATTTGGCTAAATTTTCCAAAACCCAGGCGCCGTTATTATTCCCTCTTTTTACAATTTGATCCCTGACTGCCCGGCCAAGCATAACATCGCCGCCAAACATTAAAGTTAGATCGTTTTCACTTTGGGCCTTGGCTGAAATCGGCAAAACCAAAAGCCATAAAAAACCAACCAAAATAATGCCTGCAAATTTTTTAAACATTTTTGGCCAATAAAACAATTTCCCGGCCCACTACCTGGTCTGGTCGGCTGTAAAGCAAAGTGCCGCGGGGCGTTGACTTAAACCAGGGCAAATTGAGCAATGCCGGTGGCGGGGCAATAATCTTCAGGCCGATTTGGTTTAAAGATTCCTGAATTTGTAAGAAATACCCGTGATTTTCCAGCCTGAAATACGGCCAGACCATGGCAATGCGGCCGGTGGGGCGCAAAAGCTTGGCTAAAATTTCCAGCCACAAAACATATTGCCGACTTAAGGCCGAAACCAAAGGGGCGATGTTGCCGGCAATAGCTCGGCCTTTTTGCGGCGGCCCCAGATACGGCTCGGTTACTACAACATCAGCGCTGGCTGGCTTAATTTTTTCCAGCAGGTTTTTAATATCGCTTTCAAAAATTTCCATGCTGCAATCTTTTAGATCTGGATAATTTTTCTTTAGCCACTCTAAATTCTTTTTGGAATCAGCCACGGCTTTCTGGCTGATGTCTGAACCGCAAACCTTCCGGATGCCGATTAAAACCGCCTCCTGCAATATAGTGCCAGATCCGCAAAAAGGATCCAATAAAAACTCTCCTGTTTTGGCTTTGGCCAAATTGATTAAAATCTGCGCGACTTTTGGCGGCAACATGCCCGAAAGTGAATCGCGGGAAGGCCTGCCAAAATCCCGAAAACCATACTGGGCAATATCCTGGACAGTCTCGGTTGTTCCCCAAAATATTTTTTCTGGCGTCCTTAAAACCAGAATTTCAAAGCCTTGTTTCAGAATTTTCCCCTGAACCAGGGCTCCCGCCTGCAAAGTCGGCTCTTTGGATTCCACCAGCCTGGCCGAGCGACCGTTAGTGGTCAGGTATTTTTTTAATCTTTGCATTTGCCGGCCTAACTCCTGCCGGAATTTTCTGTCCGGCCCCAGACCCGCGTCATAGGCGCTGGCGCCAAAATTCACCCGAGCAGTGCTGCCGGCAGGAATTAAATCTGGCCAGGACTTTTCCAGCAGAACTTCCAGTTGCTCCAAAGACTCGGCTTCGCCTTGGACTCTGCCAATTTTAATTAATCCGCCGGCCCGTTTTTGTAAATCAACCTCGTTAACCTTGCCATTGGAAGGAAAAATCGCCAGCTCGCGGCTTAAAAGCCTGAATTCCGGCACATTCAAAATCCTGTCCAATTCCCACAGCGAAAGACTGGGTTCTCTGCCAAAAATCGCAATTATATCGCCTTTTTCCATATTTTTAGTGTAACATGAAAACCTGAAAATCCCTTTTGCCCGGGTTGCTTGACGCTCGCAAAAACCTATGGTACGCTCCACCTACATTTTTAGTTTAACTTCGTAATATTTCCAGCTAAATTCCCAAGCATTAACTCTCAATATTTACTTTTGTCATGCCTATTCAACTCTATAATCTCTTAGCGATTCTAAACGGCCAACTCACTCCAGAAGCCGCTGAAGAAAAACTCAATTTAATAAAAAACGACATTACCGAAGCCGGAGGCGAGGTTGTTAAGACCGGAACCATCGGCAAACGGAAACTGGCTTATCCGGTTAAAAAGCAAAAATACGGCTCCTATGTCAGCCTGGATTTTAACATTAAATCCGAAAATTTAAACCGCCTGGAAAAAAACTGGCGCTTGCGCGATGAGATATTGCGTTTTCTTAATGTAAAAATTCACGCTAAAACCGCTAAGGAGCTGGAAGAAGAGGCCAAGATTCAGGAAAAAATCCAGGCCCGGCAAGCCAAGGCCGAAGCCCAGGAAAAGTTTGAAAGGTCCACGGAAAAAGCCAATGAGCCTACCAAAAAATCTGAAACGCCTTTCACTCTGGAGGATATTGATAAAAAAATCGACGAAATTTTGGACGAAGATATTGCTAAATAATCCATTAGAAACAATTTTATTAACATGAAAAATTTATGATGAACCTAAACAAAGTAATGATTATTGGCAATGTCACCCGAGACCCCGATGTCCGCACCACCAGCGGCGGCCAAAATGTCGCGCTTTTCAGCGTAGCCACTAACCGATCCTGGACTGACCCAAACGGCGGTAAAAAAGAACAAGTGGAATTCCACAGTGTGGTCGCCTGGCGGAAATTGGCGGAGATTATCGGTCAGTATGTAAAAAAAGGCGGAAAAATTTTCGTGGAAGGCCGTTTGCAAACCCGCTCTTGGGATGATCCGTCTGGCCAAAAAAAATATCGGACTGAAATTGTCGCGGAAAATATCATTATGCTGGATCGCAAACCGACTACTGGCGAAAAAAGCGCTGAACCAGCCCCGGCCCCGGAAAGCTCAACCGGTGAACCGGAAATAAATGTCGAGGATATTCCTTTCTAAAATCGAAATGCTTATTTTATGATGAACAAATCCAAGCAAAAAACCACTCCCCAAACCACGCCTCAATTCTGCGCTTTCTGCGTATTGGGCACTAAAAATCTGGATTACCAGGATACCCGAGCTTATCAAAAATTCATTTCTTCCTATTTCAAAATTCTGCCCCGCCGCCGGACTGGCTTATGCATGCGGCATCAGCGCATAACTGCTGAAGCAATCAAACGCGCCCGCTTTATGGCGCTGGTTCCCTATACGCCAAAATAAAAATACTCTGTTTAAAATCGAGGGATACATCGCCTATCCGTTCTGTTTATTATCCATACGCCCACTCTTATGTCCATGCTCACCATGAACGACCTCCGCATCGGAGTCGCCATCACCCACGAAAATGAACCATATGTCGTCATATGGTCGGATTTTATGCGCACGGCCATGAGAAAGCCGGTTATGCGGACAAAATTAAGGAATTTAATTTCCGGCCGGATTTTGGAATTGACTTTTAAGCCGGGTGATAAAATTCCCGAGGCTGATTTGGCCAGAAGCAAAGCTAGCTATTTATACGCCCAGAATAACCAGCATTATTTCATGGATCAAACTTCCTATGATCAATTTTTCTTATCAGCCGACCAGCTGGGCGATCAGGTAAAGTATTTGAAAGAAGGTTTGGAAGTTGATGTTTTAAATTTTGAAAACCGGCCGGTTACTATCCAGCTGCCCAAAAAGGTGGGATATCTGATAAAGGAATCGCCAGACGCGGTCAAGGGCGATACGACCAATAATGCCTCCAAAACCGCGGTTCTGGAAAATGGTTTGGAAATAAAAGTGCCCATGTTTATTAAACAAGGCGAAAAAATCATCGTCAAAACCGACACTGGCGAATACAGCGCCAGAGCTTCGGAATAAATAATTTTAATTAAAAAGAAAAGCCCCGGTCTTCCAAGTGCATGGAAGAAATCCGGGGCGTTATTGTTTTCTTTGCCAAAGGGCAAAAGGCAAAGTATCAAAGAGTAAAAGCAATGTGAGGTACGAGGTACAAAGAGCTAAGTACTCAACCCGCTTACGCCGAGGCTTCAGCGGGCAGGCTTGCGCGCAGAGCCGCGGGACTGCGGTCCGTCCAGTCGCCCTCGAGCCAATAGCAGCCCCACTGCCACCGATCGCCACCCAAGTACAGGTCGCGAACACACAGGTCGCCGTCCGAGTCGCGGTAAATAGTACCCCAAAAGAAAATGTATTTCCCCTTCCAGGAATCTGGAATTAATTCCGGGTGAGCGAGTAAATAATCCCGGATACAGGCATTCATAACGGGCTTACCCCGGAGGTCCTTGCGGAGATCGTGACCACCAATGGCCTTACCCTTGGATTGGGATTCGGAAAGATAAGGTTTCACTTGTGCCGGGTCCCATTTGAACATACCACTCTTTTGGTGCTCTTCAATGGTCCAGTTGTTGGGTACGAACGGATTAGCATCGCAGTCAATCACATGCTCAAGTGTTTTTATCTCGGCATTCCCTTCAATGACCTGGCGAACCTCGGCAAGGATATTACCTTCACATAGCTTCTTGATTTCCTCATTAGTCCAGTCGCTACGACGAAAGGCGGCTTTCAGTTCACCGGCTTGATCAACATCGAGCTTTAAGTCGCTCATGGTTGACTCCTTTTTTTGCGGCAATGCTCTTATTTTAGAGCTGGGCCGCGGTTTTCTGCCCGAATCCGTCGGGACCGCGGGGAAACTAAGTTTCCGGTTTCTTGCAAAGAACATTCAATAAATCAAACTAACTTAAACTGATAAAAAGTCAACCTCACAACGAAAGCGCCCCCGCCTTCGGCAGGGGCGCTCGAATAAATCAATAGGTTCACTAATCTTTCTTTTGCTCTGCTTCTTTTTGCTTGGCTTTCTCAATAATCGCCTTTTTTAATTCACTCACCAATTTTGGATTAGTCCTCAAGAAAGTCTTGGCCTGTTCCCGGCCCACGCCCAATTTGGTTTCGCCAAAAATAATGGTGTTGCCGGATTTTTCCAAAGCGCCGTAATTCAAACCCGCGTCTATCAAGTCCGCGCTCCAGGAAATACCTTCGCCGTACATGATGTCAAATTCCGCCGTGCGAAAAGGCGGCGCGACTTTATTTTTAACAATCTTGGCTTTTACCCGATTACCGACTATGGCCTCCCCGCTTTTTAACTGGGCCATGCGGCGGATATCGATTCTGACTGAAGCGTAAAATTTCAAAGCCATGCCGCCGGTGGTGGTTTCCGGATTGCCGAACATTATACCGATCTTCATGCGGGT
>PEXW01000046.1:9383-12142 GCA_002774575.1 Candidatus Kerfeldbacteria bacterium CG08_land_8_20_14_0_20_43_14 | reverse complement strand
TGGTCAGTCGTTAGATCGTGATTTCCAGGTACAAAGTAAACCGGAATTTTCAAGCCTAATTCGGCATTAGCCTTTTTTAAAGCCTGAAATTCTTCTGATGTGCCAGACGCAGTCGCGTCGCCAACATGCAGCAAAAATTTAATATCCTGATTTTGGCTGATTTGCCTGATTAAATCAGCATAAAAAGGATTTTCACCCTCATTGTCCCCAATCACGGCAAAAGCGAATTGGCCGGCGCTGGACTTTGGGAAAGCCAGATTCGAAAGCTGACCAAAATTCAATGCGACCGGCCTCCATAAATTAAAGAGTAAAACCAGGCCCAGGCCGATTATCAACGCTAATAAAGAAATGCGGTATACTGACTTCATAGTAAAGAAAGCATACAAGAAAAAACACCAGGCCAGCAAGCTGGCCACCTACATCGTAGAATCAGGCATGGCTAGTCATCAGCCTTGTAAAACAAACGTAGGTGCAGAGCTTGCTCTGCTCGTATATAACAATAAACAAATATTTATCAATGCCATTCAAACACTCTATCCGATTAAAAGAATTTGATTATTCATCTGACGGCGCGTATTTTATTACAATTTGCACTTTCCAAAAAGCTAAAATAATTAACCCAGCATACGAAATAATACTAAAGCGCGAATTGCGAAGTCTGGAAAAGCGTTTTGCCGGCGTGAAAATTGATTTCTTTGTTTTAATGCCCAATCATTGCCACATTATTTTTATTTTTCGAAATGCTCAAACCAGACTGTCAGCTGTTGTTCAAGCCTTTAAATCCATCACCACATTACAGATCAAAAAAGCAGACTTTTACGGTGCGCAGTTCTGGCAGAAGAATTATTATGAGCGCGTGGTCAGAAACGATGAATCCTTGAATTGTATCAGGGAATACGTAAAACTTAATCCAGAAAAGGAAAGAATTAATTTTGATGAATTAACCTACGATGAATGATAGTTAGAATAGTTTGATAATAAGGTATCGCTTAGGTAGGGTAAAAAATGTCAGGCCAGCAAGCTGGCCACCTACATGTTAAATAGATGTAGGTGCAGAGCCCCGCCTGCCTCCCGTCCGCTACGAGTCGTGTAGCGAATCGGGCGGGTCGCCAGACGAAGTTCGGCGGGCAGGTTGCTCTGCCCATGACAAAATAATTATGACAAAAGCTGAAGCCAAAATTCGAATCCAGAAATTGCGGGAACAAATTGATTATTACCGCTACCAGTATCATGTTTTGGATAAGTCGGAAATTCCAGACGCGGCCTTGGATTCTTTAAAGCACGAACTGCAAAGCCTGGAAGAGCAATTTCCGGAATTTATTACGCCAGATTCGCCCAGCCAAAGAGTTGGGGGCAAGCCTTTGGATAAGTTTAAAAAAGCTCCGCATACCATGCCCATGCTCTCTTTGAATGATGTTTTTGATTTTGAAGAAGTTAAAACCTGGCAGGAAAGGGTGAATAAATTATTGCCCGTGTCAGCGCAAATTGACTTTTTTGCTGAATTAAAAGTTGACGGGCTGGCTTTAAGCCTGACTTACCAAAACGGTTTGTTGATCAGGGCGAGTACGCGCGGCGATGGCAGAATTGGCGAAGACATCACCCAAAATGCCAAAACTATTGAAGCTATACCTTTAAAACTTAGAAACACAAAAAAGTATCATCTGCCGGAAATTATGGAAGTTAGAGGCGAAGTTTACATGAGAAAAAAAGTTTTTGAAGACTTGAATAAAATCCAGAAAAAATCCGGGGAAGCTGAATTCGCCAACCCCCGGAATGCCTCGGCCGGGGCAGTCAGGCAGCTTGACCCCAAAATTACTGCTTCCCGGAAGCTGTCCTTCTTGGCTTATGATATTCCGACTGATATCGGCGTGAAAACACACCAAGAAATCCACGAAGTTTTGCAGGATCTGGGTTTTGAAAGCGGTAAGCTGAATCGGCTTTGTCAAAATCTTTCTGAAATAGAGGAGTATCATAAGCAGGTTGAAAAAAAACGCGGCAGTCTGCCCTATTGGATTGACGGCAATGTAATTTCTATAAATCAAATTGAGGTTTATAAAAGGTTGGGCGTAGTGGGCAAAACCCCCCGCGGGGCCATTGCTTATAAATTTCCGGCTGAACAAGCCACCACGGTTGTTGAGGACATTCAGGTGCAAGTTGGCCGAACCGGCGCTTTGACCCCAGTGGCGCACTTGCGGCCGGTGCGAGTCGCTGGTTCAACAGTTTCCCGGGCAACTTTGCACAATATGGATGAAATACATCGCCTGGGCGTGAAAATCGGCGATACGGTGATAGTTGAAAAAGCCGGGGACATTATTCCGGACATTGTTCAGGTTTTGCCGAAATTCAGAACGGGTCAAGAAAAGAAATTCCAAATGCCTTCTCATTGTCCGGTTTGTCATTCCAAAGTGGAAAGACGGGAAAACGAGGTGGCTTATTATTGCACCAATAAAAAATGCTTTGCCCAGGCTTTGGAAAAACTGCAGCATTTTGTGGCCAAGAATGCTTTAAACATTGATGGCCTGGGCCCAAAAATCCTGGAGCAATTATGGAACGCGAATTTAATTAGAAACGCGGCGGATTTATTCAAATTAAGCCAAAGCGATCTGGAGCCTTTGGAGCGATTTGCCGAAAAGTCCGCTGATAATATTGTAAAAAGTATTAATTCGGCTAGACGCACAGACCTGGCTAGGTTTATTTATGCTTTGGGCATCAGGCATATCGGCGAGCAAACCAGCCTGGACTTGGCCGACAGTTTTTTG
>PEXW01000046.1:0-9329 GCA_002774575.1 Candidatus Kerfeldbacteria bacterium CG08_land_8_20_14_0_20_43_14 | reverse complement strand
GTCGGCGAAGTAATGGCAGACAGCCTGGTTGAATTTTTTGGGGATCATGAAAACAAAAAATTATTAAACCAGCTGGAAAAAATTATTCAAATTGAACGACAAATTCCAAAAAATAAGCCAGGAGTTTTGACAGGTAAGACGGTTGTAGTTACCGGCACTTTGGAAAATTTCAGCCGGGAGCAGGCCAAACAGGCCATTCGCGCAGCAGGTGGCCACTGGTCCAATAGCGTCAGCCAAGAAACTGATTTTGTGGTGGTTGGCGAAAACCCTGGCTCAAAAGCGGAAAAAGCCAAGAAATTGGGCGTCAAAATTATTAATGAAAAAGAATTCAGCGAATTGATAAAGTAGGATATAATTAATTTATGCAGATTTCCCAACAAGATATTGAACATTTAGCCCTGTTAGCCAGGCTGAATTTAAGCCAGGAAACCAAAAAGAAATTTGCCGGGCAATTGTCGCGGGTTATTGATTATGTGGAAATAATTAATAATGAAAAGCCAAGCCTGGAAAAAAATGAAAATCCGCAAGCCCAGGAGCCGTATGGGTTTCGGGAAGATAAAGCTAAAAAATTTGAATTAAAACCCTTGGAAAATTTGCCGCCTAAAAAAGAAGGAAAGTACATTGTTTCCCCGCCTTTGAAATAGCCATGGATATAAAACTTTTAACCATTAATCAACTGCAGCAAGCTTACGGAAGCGGTGAGCTTTCAGTTGAAGCCGTGATTAGCGCGTATCTGGATTCCATAACTCACCAGGACAGCAAAATTAAGGCCTATTTGGAAGTTTTAGGCGATAAAGCGGTTAAACAGGCAGAAGCATTGGATTCAAAATTGCGAAAAGGCGAAAAGCCGGGCAAATTATTCGGCGTGCCAGTGGCGATTAAAGATAATCTATGCTTGCAAGGTTCAAAAACCACGGCCGCTTCGAAAATTTTAGAAAATTATATCGCGCCGTACACCGCCACCACAGTCCAAAGATTATTGAATGCCGGTGCCGTAGTTTTGGGTAAAACAAACATGGATGAGTTTGCCATGGGCTCTTCTTGTGAAAACTCGGCTTTTCAAAAGACTAAAAACCCCTGGGATCTGAAAAGAGTGCCTGGCGGCTCTTCTGGTGGCTCTGCCGCGGCAGTGGCCAGCCAGGAAGCTTTGGTTGCCCTGGGTTCGGATACAGGTGGTTCAATCCGCCAACCAGCCAGCTTTTGCGGCCAAGTCGGCTTAAAACCTACCTATGGAAGAGTTTCCCGTTATGGCTTAATTGCCATGGCCTCATCCTTGGATCAAATCGGTCCGATTGCCAGAAATGTTGCGGATGCATTCAAGGTTTATCAGACAATTGCCGGCCCGGATCCGAATGATACTACCACAGTCAAAGCGCTGACTTTTGACGAGGCAGCTTTGCAAAAAGGTTTTAAGAATCTAAAAATCGGAATTTTAAAAGACGCTTATGTTGAAGGCATGGACGAAGGAGTGGTGGAGAAAATTCAAGAAGCTAAAAAATTAATGCAGGAAAACAGCGCTGAAGTTATAGAAATCGAAGTGCCTCGGGCCAAATTAAGTCTGGCCATTTATTACATTATCGTCACCAGTGAGGTATCTTCAAACTTGGCGCGCTATGATGGCATTCGGTATGGAATGGGTAAAACCTTTAATGAAAGTGAAAATTTTTTAGATTACACCACGCGAATTCGGGCAGAAGGTTTGGGCGAAGAAGCCCAGCGAAGAGTTCTGCTGGGCGCTTACACGCTTTCCAAGGGCTATGCAGACCGGTATTATCACAAGGCCCTGGCTTTGCAGAAATCCATTGCTAAGGATTTTGAGGCGGCCTTTAAGAAGGTGGATGTGGTTTTTGGGCCGACTGCGCCGACTGTGGCATTTAAACTGGGTGAAAAATTTGGAGACCCTTTGACCATGTATTTGTCCGATATTTTCACTGTGCCAGCCAATATCGCCAATTTACCAGCCATATCCCTGCCCATTGGCTTTGCGCATAAAATGCCGGTTGGCGGCCAGTTTGTTGGCCCCAGTTTCAGAGAGGATTTGATTTTTCAGGCCGCTGCTGCTTATGAAAACATCAGCGGAATTTCTAATTTAGTTTCGGCAAAAATCTAATTTGCATAAAACCCTGAATTCATGATAAATTTCTTGTATTAACCGTAAAGATATTTTTTATGCCAAAAAGCAAGCCAGTTGTCGCCCTGATCGAAGATGATCTGATGATTGGAGAAATGTATAAAGCGAAATTCGCTAAAAACGGCTTTGAAATTCAGATCGCTACTGATGGAGCGGCTGGCTTGGAATTAGTGAAGAAAATCAAGCCAGACATTATTTTATTGGATATTATTATGCCCAAATTAGATGGTTTTGAGGTTTTAAAACAGTTGAGGGGAAATCCGGATTTTAAAAAAACGCCGGTGGTCATGCTGACTAACCTGGGCCAGGAAGAGGATATGAAAAAAGGCAGGGATCTGGGCGCGACTGACTATTTTGTCAAAACCAACTTTATACCCAGCGCGATTGTTGATAAAGTCAAGTCGCTTTTGAAATAATTAATTTTCTGCATTTATGTCCACACCGCATCCCCGCGAAGAGCGGACCTTAGTCTTAGTAAAACCCGACGGCGTCAAGCGCGGGCTGATTGGCGAAATAATGCACCGCATTGAACAGCGGGGCTTAAAAATAATCGCCTTAAAAATGATCTGGGCAACCAAGCCGGAAATGGACAAGCATTACCCAAAAGATGAAGTTTGGATTACCCGCCTGGGCGAAAAAACTAAAAAAACCTATGATAAATACGGCTATGATTTAAAAGGCGAGTTGGGTACCGAGGATTTGTTTGAAATCGGAAAAATGGTCCGTGGTTGGTTATTAGATTTTATGACTGCTGGGCCTGTGGTTAAAATGGTAGTTCAAGGAGTTCACGCTGTGGACATGATCAGGAAAATCGCGGGTAATACTATGCCGTATTTGGCAGACATGGGTACGGTCCGGGGCGACTATTCTGTGGATTCAGCAGCCGCGGCAAATAAGGAAAAACGCTCGGTGCATAATATTATGCATGCTTCTGAAACGACAGAAGAAGCCAAGAATGAAATTGCCAACTGGTTTACTGAAGACGAAATTTACGTTTACAAAAGGATTGAGGAAGATATCCAGTTCTAAATTTTTTCAAACACAAAAAAGACGCTCCGCTTGACGGGGCGTTTTTTGAAATTTA
Source organism: Candidatus Kerfeldbacteria bacterium CG08_land_8_20_14_0_20_43_14 (assembly GCA_002774575.1). Taxonomy (GTDB): domain Bacteria; phylum Patescibacteriota; class Patescibacteriia; order PEXW01; family PEXW01; genus PEXW01. The sequence continues at coordinate 6,114 of PEXW01000046.1, read as the reverse complement.
AGCTAATTCAGCTAGGCTGAAATATTATCAGCGAAAATTCAGTATATATTCATATAATCAATAAATATATGAGAATTTTAGTTATCGAAGACGATCATAAAATAGCCAATGCCATAAAAAAGGGCTTGGAACAGGAATCCTACGCCGTTGATGTTTCCTATGACGGGAAAGAGCGGCTCGGCTCTGTTCTACTGAAAAAGTATGATTTGTTAATCCTTGACCGGATGTTGCCTAGCATGGATGGCATAAAAATTTGTCAGATGTTAAGGCGAGAAAAAAATAACATTCCAATTCTAATTTTAACAGCCAAGGATAAATTGCGGGATAAAATTGAAGGCCTGAATGCCGGAGCTGATGATTATTTAGTCAAACCTTTTGCTTTTGAGGAGCTATTGGCCAGAGTTCGGGCTTTGCTACGCCGGCCGGAAAAAGCCCTTGATGATGTTTTAAAAGTCGGCGACCTGGAGCTTAATCGGGCAACCTTTGAAGTAAAAAGAAGTGGACAAAAAATCGAATTATCCGGCAAGGAATTTGCTTTACTGGAATATCTTATGAGAAATCCTGGCAGGATTTTAACCAAGGATAACATCATGGCGCATGTCTGGGATTATGACGCCGATATTCTGCCCAATACGGTAGAGGTTTATATCGGTTATTTGCGCAACAAAGTCGACAAGTCCTTTCCGCACGAGCCGCAATTAATTAAAACCAGCCGAGGCTTTGGCTATAAGATCGAAAGCCCTAATTGAGTTTAAATGAATTTTAAAAAAACTTATCTTAGGCTGACTTTCTTTTTATGTCTTGATCATTATGATCATTAGTTTGGCTTTTAGTTTTGCCATATACAGAATTTCCTCAAACGAACTTGGCCAGGGTTTAAACCGTCAGGTCAGGATTTTTCAGCAATTGCCGCTAGACGGTTATTTTCCCCGGCCAATGCAAGAGTTTGAGAATATCAGAATCCAGCAGCTTCAGGAAAGTAGCTGGCATTTGAAAATCAATTTGCTATATTTTAACCTTTTGATTTTATTTTTATCTGCCGGAGTAGGCTATTTTTGGGCCAGGCGGACAATGCGGCCGATTGAAGAGGCTATGGAGGCGCAAAACCGATTTACCGCCGATGCTTCTCATGAACTAAGAACGCCTTTGACAGCCATGCGCACTGAAGTGGAAGTAAATCTCCGCAAGGGTGAATTGAATTCAAATGAAGCAAAAAAATTATTGGCGAGTAATTTGGAGGAAATTAGTAAGCTGGAAACTCTTTCCAGCGCGCTTTTAAAACTTGCCAGTCAAGATGGCCAGGTAAATTTTGAAATAAGCAAAGTTTCTTTGGAAGAAGTTATGGCCGAAGCTTATGAAAAGGTTGAAAGTTTAGCCTTGAAAAAATCAATCGAATTTGAGAACAAACTTCAGGATTTACCCGTTAATGGAGATAAAGCAAGCCTGATTGAGCTGTTTGTAATTTTACTGGATAACGCCATTAAATACAGTCCGGAAAAGTCCAAAATATTTATTACCATGGAAAAAGAAAAAGGCATGTCAGTAGTCAGGGTCAAAGATCAGGGCATTGGCATCAAAGCTTCGGATTTGCCCTATATTTTCAACCGTTTTTACCGGGCTGACGCTTCCCGTTCAAAAAACAAAGTTGACGGCTATGGCCTGGGACTTTCTATCGCTAAAAGGATTGTTGAGTTGCATAAAGGTTCAATTTCGGCTGAAAGTTCACTAGGTCAGGGCTCGACATTTATTTTGAAAATTCCTTTAGTTAAGGCCTGATTTCTTCAGGTAATTTTAAGCCAATTATTATAATTTAAATAAGTCCTAATTAATCAGTTTATTATATGCATCTGAAAAAATCGCGGGTAATTCTTATCATTTTAGTTTTATTAGTAGCCGCTGGCGCAGGTTATTATTTCAAGACCCATAAAAAAGCAGCTGCGGTAACTTATAAAACCGGGCAAGTTACCAAAGGAACATTGGTTTCAACGGTTTCGGGTAGCGGTAATATTACCGTGTCGTCAAGCGCCAATGTCAGTCCAAGCATTACTGGGACTGTGGCAAATTTAAAAGTTAGCGTTGGCGGTGAAGTTAAAAAAGGCCAAAGATTGTTCAGTATAACTAATGCTGATTTGGATGTGACGGTAAGCAAGGCTTACACGACATTGTTGCAGGCAAAGCAAAAATTAGCCCAGGCCAAGACCGATTTATCAACCGCCCAGCAAGATTATAATAAGGTAAAGCAAAGTGCGGTTACCCAAGCCCAACTTGCTTATGATCAAGCGCAGCAGAGCTCGGCGCAGGCGAAATACCAACTTGAACAAGATCAAAATACTTTAGTAAAATATCAAAGTGATAATTCAGCGACTGCCGGCACCCATTCTGTTTCAGAAATAAATGTTTTAGAACAGAAAATAACGGTTGACCAGACAACCATTACTTCCAAAGAGTATGATGTAACCACCACCAAATCGGATTTAGCCAAAGCTAAAGCTGGTACAATCGCGAGCATCATTTCAGCCAAAGCCAAGGTTGACTCGGCGGTCATAAGCGTGCAAGTGACCGCTAATGATGTCAAATCGGCTGAACTGGATTATCAGAACCAAAAAGACACGGCCGCGGAGCGAACAGTTACCGCGCCAATTAGTGGAACTATCAGCGCGATTAATGTGGCAAATGGGGATGAGTTGGGTAGCACCGGATCAAGCAGTGTTAGTTCAAGCGCAACTTCATCCAGCGCAAAAATTGTAATCCAAGCTTTAACTAGCTTAAAAGCTGTTGTTTCTATTAATGAAGTTGATATCGCTTCGGTAAAAGTCGGGCAAAAGGCCAATATGACTTTTGACGCAGTTAACAATCTTACTTTAGCCGGCAAGGTTGAAGAGGTCGATACGGTTGGGACATCTACCCAAGGCGTGGTTAGCTATTCAGCCACTATCGGTTTTGATTCGCTGGACAGTAAAGTCAAACCAGAAATGAGCGTCAATGCTACCATCACAACTGATGTGAAGCAAAATGTTTTAATTGCGCCTGCTAGTGCGGTTAAAACTTCAGGTGATACATATTATGTTCAGATTTTGCAAAACGGTTCACCAGTACAAAAAACCGTAGCCATAGGTGTATCCAATGACACGCAAACCGAAATAACTTCCGGATTATCCGAAGGTGATTCAGTTATAACCCAGACACTTACTGCAGGTTCAAATAGTTCTAATACCAATTCTTCCACTTCCAACAATCGGTCAAACGGTTTTGGTGGAGGTTTGGGCGGGCCGGGTGGGCTATTTTAAGGCTTGATTTCAAGGATGACTAAAATCATTTTATGAAGCCAATTATTGTCTGCGCCGGTATTACCAAAACTTTTATTAACGGTGAAGTGAAAACCACAGTTTTGACGGATGTTTCGTTCAAAATATTTCCAGGCGAATTCGTCGCCATCACCGGGCCTTCAGGTTCTGGCAAGTCAACGCTTATGCACATCCTGGGTGTGCTTGATTCGCCAACCAGCGGCCAGTACGAATTGGAGGATAGAGATGTTTCAAAATTAACAGATAATCAGCTGGCCGAAATCAGAAGCAGGCGAATTGGGTTTGTGTTCCAAGCTTTTAATTTACTGCCGCGGGTTTCTGTGGAGCGAAATGTAGAATTACCTTTAATGTACGCTGATATGCCAAAAGAAGAGCGTAAAGCTAAAGCAATACAAGCCTTGCGCGGAGCTGGCATTGATGATGAATTACATTACCAAAAACGTTCGAATCAGCTTTCGGGTGGGCAAATACAAAGAGTGGCGATTGCTCGGGCCTTGGTTAATGATCCAGCGATTCTATTAGCCGATGAACCAACTGGTAATTTGGATCAAAAAACCGGGCAAATTGTCCTTGATACTTTTCGAAAATTAAATGATAGCGGGAGGACTATTATTCTAATAACTCACGATCAATATGTGGCTGAACATGCTAGCCGGATTATCAAACTGCGAGACGGCCAGATAATCGAAGATTCAGTCAACAAAAGTCATCGTTTTATGGATAAAGAAGAACCAACACGCTTATGACCTTAGGAGATTTATTCTCTGAAACTTCATCTAATCTTTTTGGTAATAAAGTCCGATCAGGTTTAACTATGCTTGGTATTGTCATTGGCATAAGCTCGGTTATTGTTTTGGTTGGAGTGGGTCAAGGCGCAACACAAAAAGTTACTTCCAACATCTCTTCTTTGGGTTCAAATTTAATTACTATATCACCTGGGTCTTCACGGAATGCTGGGCCAGTCAGTGGCGGAGCCGGCAGCGCTACAACTTTAACAGTTGATGATGCTAAAGCTCTAAAATCACAAATGACTTTCGCCGCGACGATTGCGGTTGAATTGACCAGACGTTATCAAATTACTTATAAAGGTAATAATACCAACGCGCAAGTAGTCGGTACTGAAGCGGCCTATTCAACAATCAGGAATGTCGGCGTGGCATCAGGCGCATTTATTACGGACCAGCAATCCCAGAATTACGCCAAAGTCGCGGTGATTGGTTCAAACATTCGGGATGAACTCTTTGGCGTGGACACTGATCCAATTGGATTGGTTATCAAAATTAATAAAATTCAATTTAAGGTCATTGGTGTCACTGCTACCAAAGGTGGTTCAGGAATTAATACTTCAGATAATTCAATTTATGTGCCTATAAATACAGCCCAGCGATTTTTAGCTGGTAAAGCCTCGATAAGCAGTATTGATATTCAAGCAAAAGATAAAAATAGTCTTAGTCAGGCCCAGCAAGAGGCAACGAATATCTTATTGGTACGTCATAATATTTTTGATTCTTCTTCAGCTGATTTTAGGGTTCAAAATCAAGCTGACTTAGTTTCTAGCCTAACCAGCGTAACTAGTACTTTAACTTTGTTACTAGGAGCGATTGCTGGGATTTCCTTGCTGGTCGGTGGTATTGGCATTATGAATATGATGTTAACCACCGTAACCGAACGGACCAAAGAAATCGGGTTACGCAAAGCAATTGGCGCTAAAAGTCGGGACATTAGCTGGCAATTTTTAATGGAGGCCACCCTGATGACTTTTATTGGTGGGATTATAGGCGTGCTTTTGGGTTGGGCTCTAGCGGCAATTTTTACCAAAACCGGCTTGATTACCGCGGTGGTTACTTGGGGTTCTGTAATTTTGGCATTTGGCGTAGCCGCTTTGGTGGGGATTGTCTTTGGTTATTATCCCGCTCGCCGTGCTGCTAGATTAAAGCCAATTGAAGCGCTTAAATATGAATAATTTTATTTATTAATTGACTAATTAAAAAATATGAAAAAACAATACCTTATCACACTAGTTATCGCTATTATTGTTGGCGCCGGAGCTTTTTTCGGCGGCATGACTTTTCAGAAAAAGCAGGATTCCCTATCGGGGCTTTCAGGCCAGGAATTAACAACAAAAATGCAAAGCCTCGGCTTGACAGGAAATGGTTTTGGCGGCGGCCGGAATATTAATGGGAATGGTGGTTTTCCCGGCGGCGCAAATGGCCGACAATTTGGTGAAGGTGGCGGGGTTAGTGGTGATATTGTAAGCGTGGATCCTCAAAGTATTACAGTTAAACAACAAGACGGGAGTACCAAAACCGTCTATTATTCTTCTTCAACACTCATTTACAAAACCGTTACTGGTTCAACCAGCGAATTAACCACTGGGACTAGAGTCAGGGTTACGGGAACTGCCAATACCGATGGTAGTGTTACGGCGACTGAAGTCCAATTAAATCCAGTAGTGCCACAAATTCCATCAAATAGTAGTACCAATACTTCTGCAAGTAATTAAAATTAATTAGTTTTACAAAAGTACCTTTCGGGGGTATTTTTGTTATTTTTATTAACTTTAGTTACACTACATATAGTTTAATATCGGGGTGTGGCGCAGTTGGCTAGCGCGCATGCATGGGGTGCATGAGGTCCCGGGTTCAAGTCCCGGCACCCCGACCAACTTAAACTTTTTTCAAAATCAGAGGCGATTGGTTGCTCGCTCGCCCCGCCTTCGGCGGGTCTCGCTTCGCAAAAAGCCCTGTATTTTGGAATTAAATCAAAAGGTCGGACAAATTCAAATTCAGTTTTTCGGGAAAGCAAACGG
>PEXW01000028.1 GCA_002774575.1 Candidatus Kerfeldbacteria bacterium CG08_land_8_20_14_0_20_43_14 | reverse complement strand
CCTATTTTTGAGGTGAGTTTATTGTACTCCCGGGAGCTACGCTAGAAAACGCACACGCCGGCTAAAGCCGGCGGTTTTTATCATAATAGCAAGGGCAAGCCCCGAAGCAAGCTAGCTAATTACTCTTAAATTACCAAAAAAGCTTGGGTTTATTACAAAAAAAGGGGGGATTGGTTATCTCCCCTATTTTAGACCCTAAAAAACATGCTCTTAAATCAGCTAACTTTTCGCAGTAATGATCTGTAACGTTTAGTCACCCAGCCTTTCGTTTCGCCCCCATGGACTGGGACGGATATCTTTACTCCATTTTTCCCCATGATTTGGTGTCCGCCGTTTTTTCTGACTTTCATCCAGCCATTTTGAAATAACTCTCTAATAAGCTGCTTTGATGTCACAAGTTCCTCCTCAAACTTGGCTCAAATGAAGTTAGTTAAATGGTGAAGGTATTTTTGTTTTTTTAAAAAAATTTTAGTCAATAAATTATTTAACGGTCATCAAAATCGCGCCAGCGGTTAATAAAACCGCGCCCAAACCTGATTTCCAGGTTAAATGCTGACTTAAAAATAAGACGGCTAATATCAAAACAAAAACCACGCTTAACCTGTCCAAAGCAGCCACACTAGATGCCGGACCGTTTTTTAAGGCCACAAAATAGAAAAGCCAGGATATGGCGCCCGCCAATCCGGAAAGGATGATAAAGAGCCAGGCTTTATTGTTGATTGAAGCGAATAAATGAAATTTACCCAATGAAAAAGAAATGATAATCAAAAACAAAGCCATGACAATCGCCCGGACAGTAGTGGCTAAAGTTGAATCCACATGACCGATGCCGACCTTGCCAAAAATCGCCACTAAAGCGGCAAATACGGCTGATAAAATAGCATAAACAACCCAGGACATATATTCCAATTTTACCGGAAATTGGCTGACCCGGCAATCTGACCCCCCCAATAGCTCATAAAAAAAGTCATTGAACTTCTGTCGTATAGCTCATAATTCCTGTTAGTCTAGTCGGCATATGACTATGAAAACTAACAACATTCAAACCCTAGAGCCCCTTTTTTCTCAACTAGATTAAAGGTAGAATGTTCGCAATAATTTCATTAACCAATTATTGTGAAAATGCAACCATTAACCTTGTATGAGAGGGAGAAGATAGAACTCTATCTAAGAATGAAAAAAAAGAAAAAGTGGATAGCGGATAAATTGGAAAGAAATTATTCTATTATTAAAAGAGGGGTAAAAAGGAATGCTGGAGAGGTCTTGCCATATAATGCTCAAACCGCTCATTATCTAGCAGAGAGAAGAAAAAGAAACACCAATAAGAGAAAACTAGACAAACAGAGAAATAAGAACTTGAAAGAATTTGTGGAAAATAGAATTCTTAATGATTGGTCCCCGGAGCAAATAGCTGGCCGATTAAAAGAAACACCACCGGATAATATCGATGAAACCATAAGTCATGAAAGCATTTATCAATATATCTATTCAGGAGCGGAAAAATATAAACATCTTTATGAACATTTGAGAACCGCCAGAAAGCAAAGGCAAAGGAGATTTAGCCGAAAAAAACAAGGCAATAAGCTAAAAAACAGAATTTCTATTCATTTAAGGCCCGATTTAATTGAAAAGAAGAAAGAATATGGTCATTGGGAAACAGATTTAGTAGAATTCGGAAGAAAACAGAATAATGTTTTATCAGTAAAATACGAAAAAATCAATGCTTCGTTATTTGCATAAGCTAAAAAACAAAACCGCTAAAGAAAATGAGAATTCTATTGTTAAGGTTGTGGAATCATTGCCTTTTTATTGGTTTAAAACCCTTACCCGAGATAATGGCTTAGAGAATGCTAGGCATCATAAGACATTTGCTGATTTTAATATTCCTTCTTACTTTTGCGATCCCTATTCTTCTTGGCAGAAAGGAGGGGTTGAGAATTTGAATAAACTAATCAGACAATACTTTCCCAAGAAGACGGATTTTACAAAAGTAAAGAAACGTGATATTTTAAAGGTGCAAGAGATTTTGAATAATCGTCCTAGAAAATCGCTTAATTATTTAACTCCTAATGAAATTTTTGCCAGCCATTCTTAAAAAAAAGGGGCTCTAAATTGTTGAACTTACAGTTCTCCTGGTTTATTATGCCTACTGGCCTTCGGGAACGGCTTTTGGGCAAATTTTTGTACAGGCCGACACGAAACAAAAAATAGTTGCTTTAACTTTTGATGACGGGCCTAATGGCCAAGCTACCAGGACTATTGTGCAAATTTTAAAAGCCAACAATATCCCGGCCACTTTTTTCGAGGTTGGTCGCAGCATAAAAGCCGATCCGCAAACCACCCAATATGTCGCGCAAAACGGCTTTGAAATTGGCAATCATTCCTGGGACCACTCTTTTAAAATTCCGGTAATGAGCAATAACAAAATCAATCAAGAATTGGTTCAGACATCCAATTTAATTTTCCAGATTACCGGTAAAATGCCGACTTTTTTCCGCCCGCCCCACGGCTTGCGCAGCCCCCAGCTGATTTCTGCGGCTAAAAAAGACCATATGAAAATGATAAACTGGTCGGTTGATCCACAGGATTATTTCACTGGCAATGCCAAAACCATAACCAGCCGCGTGGTCGAAGATGTAAAACCTGGCCGCATCATTCTTTTGCATGATGGTTTGCAAGACGGCTCCATGGCCAGTAAATTAAAAGATCGCCAAGGCACCATCGCCGCCCTGCCTCAAATTATTACCCAACTCAAACAAAAAGGTTACACTTTTGTCAGCTTGGAAACTTTAATGAAAAATAGCGATTAATAAAAATGGCCAGCGCTTGTTGGCCGACCATTCATTTTGAGATTAAACAACCATTTTTGCAGCTCTCACGCTGTCCTTTCTTGGCCAAAACCACGCTCAAAAAACTCACATCCAGGTTAAAAGTCTGGCCTAAACCTTCAACTGCCGACCTCACAAGTCTTGATTGGACTAGCGTGTGAACGACGATTTGACACTCTTGCTGGTTAGCCAAGGCCTCGATAATACTGATGACTACCTGCTGTTGCCATTTAGCTGTTGGCCTGATTGCTGGCTTTTGTGCTGGCCGGGCTGAAAAAATCTTTTTCATGAATACCTGCTCCAATAAAATTATTGCCTGCCTGAATGGCCGTTTCAAAAAAGAATTTTAAGGAATAAAAAAGAACAATTTACCCCCAACTGCAATTCAAAAGTCTGGGGCGAATTGAAAATGTATACCTTTATTTCCTGCCTGTCAATAAAAAAATTTTGATGAAATTTATTTTCTGATTTCCCTGCCGTATTTTCTGAAGAAAAAACGTTTAGTTATTTCAACCAGTACTAAATAGACGGCCACAATGCCGATGATAGTCAAAAGCGCGTACCATGGCAGTCTGGCAAATTGGAAAATCTTGGCCAAAGGCGTGAAAGGAATGAGCCAGGCGACTACAACTCCGCTAATGGCGCTGAACATCAGAGCTTTACTTGGCATGCTTTTTGCGAACGGCGTTTTTCTGGTTCGAATCACAAAAATAACCAAAACCTGCGTGGCCAAAGATTCAATAAACCAGCCGGTTTGAAAATGAGAATTAGTAAATTTAAAAACCAAAAATAATGTGCCAAAAGTAATAAAATCAAAAAGCGAGCTGACTAAGCCAAAAACTACCATGTACTTTCTGATAAACTTGATGTTCCAGTGCGGCGGTTTGTCCAGCAATTCCGCGTCGACTTTATCGCCTGGCAAAGTAACCTGGGAAGTATCATAAATAAAATTGTTCAGTAAAACCTGCGCTGGCATCATGGGCAAAAAAGGCAAAAATGCCGAGGCGGCCATCATGGAAAACATATTGCCAAAATTAGAGCTCAAGCCCATCATCATGTATTTCAAAGTATTTTGAAAAGTCCGACGGCCCTCAATAACCCCATCGCGCAAAACTTCCAAACTTTTTCTTAATAAAATAATGCTGGCCGCGTCTTTGGCCACATCCACGGCGTTATTTACTGAAATGCCGACATCTGCCGCGGTCAAGGCCGGCGCGTCATTAATGCCGTCTCCCAGATAGCCAACCACATGTCCACTTTTCCTTAATACTCTGATTATCCTTTCTTTTTGAACCGGGCTGACGCGGGCAAAAATCGTTATTCCCCTGGCTTTTACTTTCAAAGCTTCGTCGGTCAAATTGGAAATTTGAGCACCGGTTAAAACGCCTTTGATCGGCAAATTGATATCGCGGCAGATTTTCTGGGTTAATATCTCATTATCGCCGGTCAAAATTTTTACTTCCACGCCTTTTTCTTCCAACTCCAAAATGGCCTGCAAAGAAGTTTCCTTGGCTGGGTCCAAAAAACAGACAAAACCTTGAAATATCATGCCTTTTTCCACATCGTTTTCATAAATGCTCTGACTATCAACCGGCACCTCCCGCGTGGCCACGGCCAGCACTCGAAATCCTTCAGCGCTTAAAGAATCAAATTGTTTTTTTATCCGCTCTTCAATGTCGCCTCGTAACAGAACTTTCTGATCTGCCTCTTCGTAAAAACTGGCGACTTTTAGCACATCTTCCGGCGCTCCTTTAGTAATAACTACTCTTTTATTTTTATATTCAACCACGATTGATTGCCGGCGACGGGTAAAATCAAATGGGATCTCGTCAATTTTTTTATATCCGGAAATATCTAGGGCTTTAAAATTTTTAATGGCGCCATCCAAAGGATTTTGCACGCCTGTGTGGTAATAACTGCTTAAATAAGCATTCAATAATACCTTGGCTGATTCCTTACCAAAACCATCAGTATGTTTAATTAGAACTATCTTGTCCTCGGTAAGCGTGCCGGTTTTGTCAGTGCATAAAATATCCATGGTGCCCAAATTTTGAATTGACGGCAAGTTTTTAACCACCACTTCCTTTTTCGCCATGGCCATCGAACCGCGGCTTAAAGAAACCGAAAGAATGACCGGCAACAACTCTGGCGTAAGACCAATGGCAATGGCAATGGCAAACATAAAAGATTCCAAAATGCCCTTGCTGGAAAGCGCATTGGCCAAAAAAACAAAAGAAACCAACACGAATGTAACTTTCATGATAAACATACTGAACTGCTTGATGCCTTTTTCGAATTCGGTTTCCGGCATGGCTGCGCGCAATCTTTCGGCAATCATCCCGAATTCAGTATTCTTGCCGGTTTTTAAAACCCTGGCCGTGGCAAAACCCGTTACCGCGTTCGTGCCCATAAAAATCCGGTTGATTTGCTCGGCTAAATTTCCAGTTTGCGAAGCGGTTTCAGATGAAGGCCGTTTTTCCACTGGAAAAGACTCGCCAGTCAAAGCTGACTGGTTTACGAAAAAATCATCCGCTTCTAAGACCTCACAATCCGCCGGGATGACATTGCCCGGAATAATACTTATCATATCGCCTGGCACAATGTCTTTTATGGGCAAATCAACTTTTTTGCCGTCGCGATAAACGGCCACTGTGGTAATAACTTTGGCAAAAAGTTCTGCTTCGGCTTTTTGGGATTTATAAGTGTTGGCAAAATCCAAAATCCCGGAAACCAAAACCATGCCCAAAACTATCAGAGCGTTGGGCTTTTGGCTGATAAAAAACGCGATGACCGCCGCCACAATCAACATTATCAGCAAAGGGCTGATGAATTTCTTCAGAAAAAAAATTATTGGTTTTAGCTTCTTTTTCTTATAAACCAAATTTTCGCCGTACTGCAACAACCTGGCTTTGGCTTCTTCACTGGTCAGACCAAATTTTGGTTTATAGGTTAATGATTGGCTTGGTTGCATTTCAAATGTTCTTCATAATTCAAAAAGCTCCATGCTGTTCATAGTATATGGCGATTTGGGACAATTTAACAAGCTAAAACGCCCGAAAGCTAAAATGTTTTATTCACCGCTGGCAATCCTGACTCCGGCCCGGAAGGTTTTAGGGAAAGCTCGGAAGCTTCTTATTAGCGTCTTGCCATTGGCTTTATAGATTTTAATAATCGCGTCGCTGCCTGCGGCCGGAGCCGTGATAATTTCATCCGTACCGTCCATGTCTACATCCGCGCTGGCTACGCTCACCCCGCTGCGGAAGGCAGCTTTATAAGCCAGAAGGCCCGTATTTAAATTATGGAAACGATTGTTGTTTTGATAAAAGGTTTTTACTTGGGGCTGATAATTGCGCCCTGGTCCGGCGATTATTTCCTGGGCCAAAGAGCTGTTTAATTGGCCGACTGCGAGGTTTGAGCCACCGACAAAACCCCTGGGGTATGCCAGAAAACTCAAGCTGTACTGCCTGAACCTGCCATTAACCAGAGCAAAAGCTTTTATTTCCGACTTTGAACCGCTTTGCTGACTGGTGATAATTTCATCTTTGCCATCACCGTTTACATCACCGGCCGTTATGGAAACTCCACCGCGGAAAGAAGAACTATAGGCGTTAAACCTTGGGAAAATCTGCGCGAATTTCCCCTTGCGATAGCCAAAAATCCTGACTTCTGGTCCAGCGCCGGCCATAGGACTGGTGATAATTTCATCTTTGCCATCACCGTTTACATCGCCGGTTGCAACCATCAGGCCTTTAGTCATACCTGCGGAATAAGCCATGAATTTATTAATCAAAGTTCCGTTTCGCCTGAAAATTTCTACTTCTGGCTTGCGGCCCGGACCTGAACCAATGATAATTTCATCAACTTCGTCGCCACCCAGGTCGCCCATAGCAACGGAAATGCCGCCAACAAATTTTGACTCAAAGGCCCGGAAACTTTTTACCAACCGGCCTTGATTATCAAATAGGCGCACTTGAGAACCGCCTTGCCTTTGTCCAACTACAATTAACGGCTCTTTTTGAATACGGAATTGGACTTGAGCCTGACTGGCATCTATATTGCCGGCCTTATCCCTAACCCGGACTGAAAAACTATGCGTACCATTCCGCAAATCATTAAAAGAAATATCCGTTAAATCAGACCACTTTGACCAGTCGTTGCTGTCCAGTTTGTAAGAAAAAAGTAAATCACTTGCCGCAGTCTGATCATCAACCCCCAACCAGGCAAACTCCGCCTTTTTACTGGCCTGCAGAGCTGGCGGGCTGGTAGTTATTTGAGTATTTGGAGCAATGTCGTCACTCGGCGTAGGACTCTGCCCAGAGGCACAATTAAAAGTTTTTCTGGGTTTACTGGTTGTTGTTCCACAGCCGTTTCTGTCCGTACAAGTTCTGGTTTGCTGATTATCGCTGCAGGCCGACCAGGCTGAACAAGACCAATCCTCCAGGCAATTGGGAGATATTTGGCAGGCCTGAACCAAGGCCGGTCTTTCGGTAATTACGCCACAGGAATTGGAATCCGAACAGGTTCTGGTTCGTTCCCCATTAACGCAGGCTGACCATTCTTGGCAAGTCCAATTTTGCATACAGGACGGAGCTGGTGGCGGAGCGTCTGTCGCGGTTAAACTTATTTCCAAATTCTGACTTTGTTCAATATTGAAACCTGCTTCAGCCGGGACGAAACCAAGCTTGCTGATTGAGACGGTATAAGGCGACAAATCAGTGCTAACCAATGGCTTGCCAGTAACATCAGTCGCGGTTAATGCCATTGACAATTTGCCCACTGAATCAGTCACGCCGGTGGCTTGCGTATTGCCGAATTTATCTTTAACCACAACATCAGCTCCTGTCAGGGCGGGTCCATTTGCATTCAAAACAGTCAAATTTAAATAATTTTGAATTTTGTAGCCAAACCCAGCGCCGGCTGGACGATAAGTAATATCTTTTAAGGATGCTCCGCCAGCCACGCTGGAATTCAAAAAAATATTGCTAATCGAGGCTGTCGGACCAGTGTAAAAATTCAGGGTGTGATAGTTTATGGGCGTGCCAGTCAGTTCAAAAGTGTTGGACCGAGAATAAACTTCGCTGCCGCTGTCGTAATCGAACATCACATTATAGTTGTTGGAGCGAAAAATATTATTATGAATCTCCGCGGCATTACCAGCGCGAACATCGACTAAATGCAAGGCGACGGCCGTTCGATTTGACGCAGAAGTAATTGCCATGAAAGTATTATTGTAAATTTCATTGTGCGTATCCGCCCCAGAAGTCATTGTCAGATCCAGGGCATAGGCATGACCAAAATCCTTTCCGCCGACAGTACCGGCATAGGCAGTTACGGTGTTATTATAAATTTTTAAATTAGTACCATTTTCAACTTTTATGCCATGCGACCATCCTGGACTGTATTCTGGATTGACGCCTTCCATCACAGTAACGGTATTACTATAAACTTCCACATTGGAGCAGCCAGCCAAATGAATCCCGCGGCCATTCTGCGGCGTAATCGTGTTGTTATAAACTTTAGCATTATTAACATGAACGCTAATGCCATAGGGATTAGCCACCTTGGCGTTTTGACTGACATTGTTGTCATAAATTTCAAAACCCGCGGCTGTGGCGTCATTTTGCGCAATCCTAATGCCATACTGTGGCCCACCAATAATGGTATTACCGTGAATCTTTGTGTTGCCCGAATCACTGGATGTGCCGATAACCTCATGGCCCTGATACCGGCTGGTAATGCTGGTTACATTATTATAGGCTGTGTTGTTATATAAATTATTATCATGGCCATAATGAAAAATAATATTTTGCGAGTCTTTGCTGTATACCGTGCTGGTTGTGTCATGAACTGTTTCATAATTGCCTGGTCGGGCGTAAACCGCGTGATTCTTTTCTCCACCGCCACTGCCTTGATTGATCGTGCCGTTCATAATGGTTACATGCTGGGCGCCTTTGAACGCCTCCGGAGGCAAACCCGGAAATATAGTTTGCGAAACCGAATTATAATAGCTCATTGGAATGGCCACTCCATAATAATAACTAGCCGCGGCATTGCCGTATGTCACAGTATGGCCGTTCAAATCCAGAGTAATGTAATTGGCGGAAATCACAAAACAAGTGCCGTCAGATGATACATCCTGGGTTAAAACATAAGTTTCATTGGCCGTCGACAAAATTCCACAGGCGCTGATACTGGTGGCGGCACGCACTGGTTCGACGCCTAAAAGCGATACGACGGCAGTGAATAATGTCAGTAAAAAAGTATATATTATTATTTTACGCATTTTAATCGCTCCTATTTACATTTCAACCCTGGGCCGTTTTTGTAGAGATAGTTAATCAGATAGGTCGAATCAAGTGAGTTCACGAAGCCACCCCCATCCACATCCGCAGATAAAAGCGGCTTCGGCGCTGGACCATGTTTGTAGAGATAATTCGCAATATAGGTAATATCTAACATATTAACCTTCCCATCTGCGTTAGCATCACCACAGATATTCACGGTTATCTGAATCGTTTCGGAATCATACCCGCCCATACCATCAGTCGCCGTAAAGGTAACTTGATAGGTGCCTAGCTGACCAGTAGCGGGTATCCAACTAAAAGTCCTGGTCGCGGGATCAAACGTGGCGCCGGGCGGAAGATTACTAGCTGAATAGGTAATAATAACACCCTGTGGAGCAAGAGCCATTATCTCAAAAGTTAGAGCACTGCCCCTATAAACCAACTTATCGCCAATTGACAGTAAAACAATTGGCTCATCAACGGCAACAAGTGAAATGGTTTTTGTGGTAGAGGCGTTAAAAATATCAGTCGCGGTGAAACTTACCGAATAAATTCCAGCCTGATCTGGCGTCCAATTAAAAGTCCTTGTTTCGGGATCAAACGTGGCGCCGGGCGGAAGATTACTGGCTGAATAGGTTATATGATCACCTTCAGGATCAAAAGCCAATACTTGAAAGGTGAGGGTATAATTAATCAGAACATACTTGTCGACTAAATAAAAGGGACCGTTGTTTGGAAAATAAGGAGCGCTATTACCGAAATAAAAGAAAACATTCAATTCACTGGAAGTACCAAAAGAATCAACAACAGTAAATTTAGACCATTTTTCATACCCATTCGGTAAAGTAGTAGTATTCCAGTTGAATATCTGGGTAGCTGGATCAAACGTCGCACCAGACGGAAGACCGCTGGCTGAATAGGTCAGGCTATCATCGTCCAAATCAGAAGCGCTTAGAGTAAATGTTAGAGTGCGGCCAGCTATCGTATGAACAAAGCAAAAACCCGAATCTTCCCCACAGGGGATAGTAGACATATCAAAACTCGGGGCGTTATTTAGTACGGTAATTTTAATTGTCTCTGAATTAGTGAAACCATCCCCATTGGTAACGGTAATAGAAGTCGTATACTCACCTCTCTGCGCGGTAGTAGGCGTCCACTCGAAGATCTGGGTAACTGGGTCAAAAGTCGCGCCGGATGGCAAATTGCCAAATGAAAAGTTTAGCGAATCGTTGCTGCCAGACTCGGCAATACTGATTTGAAAAACGAGTGAGGCATTAGGATAGACCGTTTTATCACCGATTGGCACAATGATGGGCCGGGGATTTTTTTCAGCTTCAAAGGTATTGCCATACGCACCCATGTTAACTCGATTTCCATTCGGATCCGGTTCGCCGAAATACTCATCACTCGGATCGCCGGCATCTATGCAGGCAGAAGTTTGCTGGAGATGAAAGTCAACAGTGCTGGTGAAAAGCGGATCAGACGATATATCCCCGACTCCGGCAAAACAGCCGCTATAGTTTGCACTGCTATTACCAAATACATCATTGTAAGATATTGTTAGTTGCGAAGAGCTTTCCGCACTTATGCCACAAAGAGTATTATTTACAATAATATTATTCTTGATTTTAGCCGCTGAAGACACAAGCCTGATGCCTATTCTGTTGCTCGCAATGGAATTATTGACTATTGATGGAGAGGCCCCCTGACTAGCTATAATACCGGCTAATGTCATGTTGGTGATGACATTGTTCTTAATGACTGGATTTACACCCGTATAGCTGCAAGCAATTCCAACATTTCTATTCTCTATAGTAAACCCGCTTATTGTTTGGTTAAATACTGTGCCTGAATCGTTATTGTTTACTGCGATCATCCCCTCAATAATGCTGTTACCAGCTCCGGCACCGATTAAATCAACGCCAGCCTTATTAATCGTTATAT
>PEXW01000031.1:17084-18708 GCA_002774575.1 Candidatus Kerfeldbacteria bacterium CG08_land_8_20_14_0_20_43_14 | reverse complement strand
CCGGGCGGCATTGGAGTTTTATGGGTCAGAAAAGAATTATTGGAAACAATTGAGCCTGTTATGGGCGGCGGCGACATGATAAAAACGGTGACTAAATCCGGCTCAACTTGGAATGATTTACCTTGGCGTTTTGAAGCTGGCACGCCCAATGTCGTGGGCGCGATTGGCTTGGCCGTGGCCGTGGATTATTTGGACAAAATTGGTATGCGGGAAGTTTGGAAGCATGAGCAAAAAATCGTAAAATATCTGCTGCCAAAATTACAAGCCATTAAAGGCCTAAAAGTTTTTGGCATTCCAGAAGTTTCAAAAAATCGAGGGGCGATTTTTTCCTTTTGGCTGGAAGGCATACACCCGCATGACCTGGCTTCTATTTTTGACGAAGAGGGGATTTGCATTCGGGCCGGCCACATGTGTACCCAGCCGCTTTTGGAAGCCTATGGCAAGCCAGCCGCGGCCCGGGCCAGTTTTTATATTTACAATACCCTGGCCGAGGCGGATAAATTTTTGGCAGCAATTGAAAAAGCCAAGAAAGTGTTCGGTCTATGATTGTGCAATTGCTAATCTTCATTATTTCTCTTGGCCTAGGATTTTATTTAGCTAAGTTAGTATCAGGAAAAAAAGCAGGTCAAGCCGGAGTGCTGCCTTCTTGGCGAATAAATATAAAAAATTACATATTTTGGCCGCACCATTGGTTAATTGGCTTGATAGAGCTGGTTGTCTGCTTATTGTTTCAAGTTAAGATAATTTTTGTCTATGGATTATTGCTGGGTATAATTATTCAAGGGTTAACTTATAAAGATTTTTATTATGTTTTTTTTCAGAAAGACAAGTATCCATTTTAAAGAAGATTATGTCTGAAATTTATCGCGAAATAATTATTGATCACTACAAAAATCCGCGGAATTTTGGTAAATTAAAAAATCCCGACTATCATTCTCATGAGGACAATCTGGTCTGCGGAGATAAAGTGGAATTTTTTGTCCAGCTGGATAAAGCAGGGAAAGTCAAAGAGGTCAGATGGCAAGGCGAAGGCTGTGCGCTTTCCCAAGCTTCAGCTTCGTTGCTTTCCGAAATGCTGGTAGGTAAAAATTTACAAGAGTTAAACCGGATTGGTAATAAGGATATTTTTAAAATAGTTGGTGAAAATCTGAATCCCTCGCGGCAGAAATGCGCCACTTTAAGCATTGAAGCTTTGCAGAAAATGCTGAAAACCAAAACTTGAACTTGTCAGATAATGATTTTTTAGTTATTATTAATTTAACTTGACTATCAATTAATCAAAAAAATATGTCGATAAAAATTTCAGTTGACCGAGAAAAGTGCATTTCTGCCGCGACCTGCATTGCCATTGCTCCGGAAACTTTTGAATTGGACGGAGAAGGCAAGGCGGTTATTAAAAATCCAACCGGCAATGATGAGGCAACTATTATAGAAGCGGCTAAATCCTGTCCAACCCAGGCGATTATCATAACAGACGAAAACGGAAAACAGCTGGTACCTTAAGTCCGGCAGCTGTCTTATTAAACAGGGCCAGCAACCTGCCCGCCAACCGCACTTCAGACGACGGCAGGCGGGGCTGGCCACCTACAACCCATATAAAATGCTTAAAAAATATTTGATATTT
>PEXW01000031.1:0-17038 GCA_002774575.1 Candidatus Kerfeldbacteria bacterium CG08_land_8_20_14_0_20_43_14 | reverse complement strand
CCACAAATACTAATTCCATTACCATTGATTTGACCAGTAATTCGAATGCTTCAGTTGTGAATTCCAACCCAGTAGTCATTAATTCAAACATCAATGCCGCGGTTAGCAATTCAAATCAATCAGCCAATCTAAATTCAGCCAGCAATTCTGTTGCTATCGAGATTCTCCCTTTTGGTTTTTCACCAAAAAGCAAAACCGTGAAAGCCGACACAGTCGTTACTTGGCAGAATTCATCAGGCACTACAGTCCAAATCGCGTCTGATCCGCATCCAACTCATACGGATTTGCCGGATTTAAATTCTGGCAGCTTGGCTGATGGTCAGGCTTATTCCTATACTTTTAAAAAGCTAGGCACCTGGGGCTATCATAATCACCTTAATCCGACTGAAAAGGGAGAGGTGGTAGTCGAATAAATATTCATTTAAACCGACAAAGCGTCGGCTCTAATCCAAAGGAGGTGAATAATATGGCTTGTCCAGATTGCGGGCATGAACATGAACCCGGCGAGCCCTGTACAGCAGAAGGCTGTACCTGCGGAACTTAAGGTTGCATTTAGAAAGTATCTGATGGAAATAACGCTTCTAAAATAAAAAGGGGCGTTATTTTTACGCGAAAATTTATAAGTTTGAGCTTCATGTTATACTTTAAGTATGGCATTTGTTTTACGAGCAAAACGTTTTGATTTAAGCACCGGGGGTCAGCCTTTTGTGGTGGTCATCCGCAACGAAGACGGAAAGAATTTTGGCATTCACGCCGGCGACCGCTTGGTTTTGCAGGTTGACGGAAAAAAAGTAATTGTCCAGGCTGATTTAACTCACCGGCGGGTTAAACAAGGAGAAATAGGTTTGTTCAGGGAAGTCTGGCGAGAAAATAAAATCCAAAACCTTCAAGCAGTGGAGATTTCGCCTTTTGCCAGACCTGTTTCAATCGAGGCGATCAAAAAGAGTTTATTAGGTAAAAAATTAAGACAAGCTGATTTTGACTCGATCGTCCAGGACATTGTCAATAACCGGTTCGGCACCACGGAGCTGACTTACTTTGTAGCTTCCAGCTTTGTCAGGGAATATTCCAACCAAGAGCTTTATTATCTGACCAAAGCGATTGCCGTTCATGGCGATCAAGTTCGGTTTAATAAAAAAATCGTGGCTGACAAGCATTCAGTCGGAGGTTTAGCCGGCAACCGGACAACCATGATAGTCGTGCCGATTATAGCCAGCATCGGGGTTTGCATTCCTAAAACTTCCTCTAGGGCCATTACTAGCCCATCTGGTACCTCTGACACCATGGAAGTTTTAGCGCCCGTTGCTTTTTCCGTTGAACAAATCCGAAAAATCGTCAAAAAGAATAGCAGCTGTTTAGTCTGGGGCGGGGGATTGCAATTAGCTCCGGCCGATGATCGCATTATTAAAGTTTCCCGGCCATTGTCTTTGGAACCGTATTCCAAGATGATCGTTTCCATCATGGCCAAAAAAGTCGCCATGGGCATAACTCATTTGGTAATTGACATGCCTTACGGCCACTCGACCAAAATTCCTGATTTAGCTTCCGCAAAAAGGTTAGCTGTTAGGTTCAGGTATTTAGGCAAAAGGTTCAACATTAAAATTAAGGTGGCGATGATAGAAGCGTTAGAGCCGATTGGCCAAGGCATTGGCCCGGCTTTGGAAGCCAGAGATGTGCTAAGAGTTTTACAGCAGAAAGAATACCGGCCAAAAGATTTGGAGGAAAAAGCTTTGAAGCTGGCAGGCATGCTGATTGAGTTAATCGGTATGGCCAGAAAAGGCACTGGTTCTTCCGTGGCCAGGGATCAATTGGTTTCGGGCCGGGCCTGGAAAGCCATGCAGGGGATTATTAAAAGCCAGGGCGGTGAGCCGAATTTGGATTCTGAAGATGTAACCTTGGGCGCCAAGCGATTCCGGGTGGTGGCCAAACACTCGGGGAAAATTATTAAAATTAATAATCAAGCCATTGATGAATTGGCCAGGTCGCTTGGCGCCCCGGATGACAAAGTCGGCGGCCTGCATTTAAAAAAGCGCCTTAATGAAAAAGTCATATCTGGTGAAGTGCTGTACACTTGCTATGCCAGCAACACCAGTCGCTTAAGCCTGGCTGCCGCAGCCTTGAAGCATATTCAGGTTTATACCATTTCCAGAAAGTAAGGTTTAAAGTAGTTTTTTCGATTAAAAAAGCGTCATGTGTAATCATGACGCTTAAATGTTTATAAAGGCCAGGTTTTAACTGCTAGCTTATCATTAGGGCAGTTTTTTGGGGCTGGCGATTTGACACAGGGAAAGGAGATGTTATACTCCCATACACCCCTACCCAGGGTATAGGTACAAACATGTCGATTTTTATTAATAATTAAAGATAAACTTATGGTTACCAACAAGGGAAAAACTCTAATAAACTTTAAAAAAGCTCAAAGTTTGTTGGAGAAGATAAATAAAATGGTGGAAGAAAATGTCTACTGCGTTGATATAATGCAGCAGAATTTAGCCGTCATCGGCCTTTTGAAGTCCGCCCATCAAATGCTTATGGAAGGGCATTTAAATTCCTGCTTCAAAAACGCCATGGCTTCTAAGGATGAGAAGCGGAAGCAAGCCATGACTGAAGAGATATTAAAAGTAACAAAATTAGCCGGTAAATAAATATGTCTGATATGACAAACCAAACAGTTGTTTATAAGTTTGAAATTCAAAGTCCTGTTGATTCAATCAAAACACTTGCATTGCAGGACTGGCTGACGAAAATTCCTGGCATGGAAAAGGTGGATGTTAATTTTGAAAAAAGCCTGATTCGGACAATTGGGTCTTTAGAAATCACCGAGGAAAAAATAAAACAGTTTGCCGCAGAAAAAGGCATCATTTTGAAAAGTTTTGAGTCTGGAAGCCAGAATTTGAATCCAGCCAGAAATGTCGAATTAAAAGTGGGAATTATTGGCATGCATTGCCGAAGCTGTGAACTATTAATAGAAAATGAATTCGAGAATATCCCCGGAGTGCAGAAAGTCAAGGCTAACGCTGATTTAGGGCAAGTCCGATTAGTTTGCGATTCGGCCAGCCTGCCCAGTAGGAAAACTTTGAACGACAAATTAGTCAAGCACGGCTATCATCTGGCTGGCAAAAATAATCAGAACCAGCAGGCTCAAGATGAACACCAACAAAAGCCGAAATTTTCCCAGCTGGTTGGAGCTTTTTTAGTGGTAATAATTTTGGGGTATTTGCTTGCCAAATTAGGCCTTTTGCAGACCAACAAAGAAATAGACGGAACAGCCGGATTTTTTGCTATTTTTATTTTGGGCTTGATTGCGGCCAGCAGTTCTTGTATTGCTGTTTCTGGCGGTCTTTTATTGTCAGTGGTGGAAAGAGTCAGTGATCGCTATAAGTTACTGCCAGGTCGGGCCAGGATGCTACCCGTGGGCTTGTTTGTAATTGGCAGAATAATTGGCTATACAGTTTTTGGCGCAATGGTCGCTGGCATTGGCAAAGCCCTATCTCCTTCAGCTTTGGTTACCGGCTTGATTGCCATTGCCGCGGCACTTTTTATGTTTGTTATGGGTTTGGACATGCTGCATATTGCCCCAAAGTGGCTCAAGCTTTTAATGCCCAGAATGCCTAAATTCTTAGGGCATAAAGTTTTAGGCGATAATCAGCATAATCATTATTTTTCACCTGCGGTTTTTGGCGCTCTGACTTTCTTTTTGCCTTGTGGTTTTACCCAGGCTTTGCAACTGTATGTTTTAAGCACGGGCAATATTTGGACCGGTGCCTTGGTTATGTTCGCTTTTGCTTTGGGGACAGCGCCGGCCTTATTGGCCTTAGGTTGGGCTTCCAATGCCTTAAAGGGCAAGGCGGGCCAGATATTTTTTCGTTTTGCCGGCGCCGCCGTGATCGTTCTGGGTCTTTATAATTTTAATAATGGACTTACCCTGGTTGGTCATCCAATAATATTGTCAAGTTTTTCCAAATCAGTTGCGACTGAAAATTCGGATAACGCTGCGGCAGACCAGAGCGTTACGCAGGATGGCGATGTCCAGGTGGTAAAAACTAGTTTTACGGCTTCAGGTTATTCGCCCTCAACCTTTACGGTTAAAGCCGGTCAACCGGTCAGGTGGGAAGTGGACGGAGCAGGCTATTCCGGCGGCTGCCGTTCTTTTCTCCAAATCCCCAAACTGAATATGGGCAAAGCCATGGCCAGCGGAATTAATGTTATTGAATTTACGCCCGCTGAAGCCGGTACCTATACTTTCAGCTGTGGCATGGGCATGTATCGAAGCTCCTTTACCGTAATTAATTCGTAAATCAAATATATGGCCGATCCGCAAATTCCTTTTGATCCTGATTTTGACTCTCCCCAGCAGCCGGCCAGCCAGGAGCAGCCTGCAAAAAGAAGTATCTTTTCCGGCGTCAATTCTAAATTCGCTTTTGTCTTTGGATTGACAATCGGTCTGGTAATTTTGCTGACTGTTGTAATTATTTTACTTATCAATCGGTAATAATATGGAAACCTGCACACTTTCATTAAAAGGCATGCACTGTTCAAGCTGTAGCCAGTTAATTGAGATGGCTTTGCGAAAAACGCCCGGGGTTTTGTCAGCAAGCGTCAATGTCGGCACAGAGCGGGCCTTTGTGGAATATGACCCAAAAGTCGTGAAGGTCAGCGCTCTGGAAGAGGCTGTAAAAAAAATCGGCTATGGCGCGGAAAAATATGAAAGCGCGGCCGGGGCGGGCCAAAGCCGCGAAAAAGAGAGAAGAGAAGAGGAAATAAAAAAAATCAAAAGTAAGTTCTTTTTTTCAGTAGCCCTTTCCATTCCCTTGGTGATTATCAGTATGGGCATGTTTGTTATTAAAGAAATTGAGGATATCCCCGGCCGCGCCTGGATGCAGCTGATATTAGCCGCGCCAATCGAATTTTACGCTGGTTGGCAGTTTTTCAAAGGTTTTTGGGGCGCTTTAAGAGCCAGAACCGCGAATATGGATTCTTTGATAGCCATCGGCACTTCTGCCGCTTTTCTATACTCTTTGGTTGTAACTTTGGGTCTGGTAGAGGGCGAGCTTTACTATGAAATTGCGGCCCTGCTTATTACTTTTGTTTTGCTGGGCAAATGGCTGGAAGCGCGCGCCAAAGGCAAAGCCAGCGAAGCCATCAGCGCTCTGGCTAAACTGCAGGCCAAGAGCGCCATTATCATACGCGATGATAAGGAAGTAGAAATACCAATAGAGCAGGTGCAGGTCAACGATATTGTCGTGGTTAAGCCTGGCCAAAAAATTCCAGTTGACGGCATAGTTATTGACGGCCATTCCAGCGTGGATGAATCCATGGTAACGGGCGAAAGCATTCCCGTGGAAAAACAAAAAGGGGACAAGGTTATTGGCGCGACCATAAATTCTACCGGCGTTTTTACTTTTCGCGCCATCAAGGTCGGTTCGGAGACTTTGATTGCCGGCATAATCAAATTGGTCGAAGATGCCCAGGCCAGTAAAGCGCCGATTCAGAGGTTTGCCGATAAAGTCTCGGCTTATTTCGTGCCGACAGTTATTGCTTTGGCTTTGATTACTTTCGTAACCTGGTTTTTTATAATAGGCAATGCTTTTGTGCCAAGCATGCTGGCCTTTATCGCGGTCTTGGTCATTGCCTGTCCTTGCGCCTTGGGTCTGGCCACGCCCACTGCCATCATCACCGGCACTGGCTTGGGCGCCAAAATGGGAATTTTAATTAAAGGCGGGGAAGCTTTGGAAGCCGCCAGAAAAATTGATGTCGTGGTTTTTGACAAAACCGGAACTCTGACTTTTGGCAAGCCGACCTTAGCTGATATTTTGGTTTTTGACAAAAAATATAGCTCTGAAAAGGTTTTGCAAATCGCGGCTTCGGTTGAAAAAAATTCCGAGCATCCTTTAGCCAGCGCAATTGTAAAAGCGGCACAAGATAAAAAAATAGAATTTTTGAAAATTAATAATTTCTCAAGCGTTTCAGGCAAAGGCGTGCAAGCGGAAGTTAACAATCAAATGATTATCTTGGGGAACAGGGCGATGTTGGAGAACTCCAAGCTTAATTTCTCAAATTTTGAAGAAAAAATATCTAATTTAGAAAAACAGGGGAAGACTGTAATGACCCTGGTTGTAAACGATCAAATCATCGGGGCGTTGGCCGTGGCTGACCTGCCAAAACCCGAAGCCAAGCAGGCTATTACCAATTTAAAAAAGATGAAAATCAAAACATTTTTGATTACCGGCGATAATCAAAGGACTGCTAAAGCCGTGGCAGTAGAGGTTGGCATTGAAAATTTTGTGGCCGAAGTCCTGCCGCAAAACAAAGCTGAAGAAGTGAAAAAACTTCAAGCCGGGGGCATGAAAGTTTCTTTTGTGGGCGATGGTATTAATGATGCCCCGGCCCTAGCCCAAGCTAATTTAGGCATAGCCATGGGCACGGGTACAGATGTGGCTTTGGAAACCGGCCAAATCGTCTTGGTCAAAGGCAATTTAATGGATGTGGTAAGAGCCATCAGGCTTTCCCAGGCAACTTTCAGAAAAATAGTTCAAAATTTGTTCTGGGCCTTAATTTACAATATTGCCGGCATTCCCATTGCCGCTGGAGTCTTCGCCTTTGCCGGCATAACCCTGCGGCCGGAATTTGCCGGACTAGCCATGGCCTTATCCAGTGTTTCCGTGGTTAGCAACTCCCTATTATTAAGACGCTGGCAATTTAAACTTTAAAAGCGAGGTGAAAAATTATGATGCATTATTATTATGGCAATATGTCGGGATTTGGCCTTTTTGGCGGCATATTAATGCTGCTGTTTTGGCTTGCGGCCATCAGCCTGATTATTTGGGCAGTCAGAGGCTTTGGCATGAGCCGACATCATTATTACCAAATGCAGGATAGCTTTAAAGCTTTGGACATTTTAAAAGAGCGATATGCCAAAGGCGAAATTGATAAGCAAGAATTTGAAACCAAAAAGAAAGATCTCTTAGGCGGGCAATAATAAAATGGAAAACAAAATGTTCTCCTTGATAAAAGAACTAATACAGTCTGGCTCGATTTGAGGGTACCCTCCTACGCTAAAGCTTCAGAGGGTTTGTTAGGTTAGTATAATCTAGCTCGATTTGAAGGTAAGACCACGACTTTGGTTATGTCTGATTCGGCCAGCAGGTATTGAAAAATTCTTGACATGCCAAACCCGCAACCGGCATGAGGCACAGACGGGCATTTTTCCAGCATGCCCAAATACCAGGCAAAGCCTTCTTCAGCATAGGTATCTTTTTCTTTTAGCCGTTTGAACATGGGTGAGGCCATAAGCCGGTTTTTGAATTCTTTGGCGTTGTGGACGCGTGCGGCTGAACCCACGCATTCCCCGCCAAATGGCACTATGCAGTCACAGCTTAAAACATAGTCTGGATTTTCGGGATCGGGAATCATATTGAAAAATTTAATGGCCAGTTTCTCAACTTTATAATCAAAAAGTAGTTGCATTTTTTCACTCATGGGATTGGGGAAATGGGTTATGAGAATAGGACAGTTGCCATGGTTGGCGATGAGCTGCTGTTCCTGGCTGGAAGAAATATCAATGCCCCAAGGTAGTCCCAGTTCGGCAATGGCGTCTTTGTATTTAATTTTGGGGAAAACCTCGGGATGATTTTCCAGATGTTTCAAATCCGCAGGCAGGCTATAGGCCGGTCGTTCATTTTCCGGAATGGCTTGGATACTTTTTACCAAAGCGCCAATGAACATTTCAATTTCTGATAATAGTTCTTCAAAGCTGCCTCGAAATTCAATTTCTATCATTTCAAACTCGGTTAAATGGCGGTTGTCCACGCTCGCTTCCGCTCGAGCTGAAGGGCCGACGCAGTAAAATTTGGGCAAACCGCCTTCACCCAGTAAAGATTCCAAGTACAGCTGGCCAGTTTGGGCAAAGTAGGAACGCTTGTGCCCGCCCTGGAACCAGCGCGGATCGCCATTGACCGCGATTTCAAATAATGTATCAACATTCTCGCAGGCACCGCTGGCTGGGACTATGCGTGGTACAGTTACGCGCAGGAAACCGCGATCGCGCAAGTGCGTTTCACCAATTTTGGCCATCAGGTCGACAAACCTGATGGTGTTGAAGTTGGGTATGTAGGTGTTCATATAAGTCTTGGGTTATTAAAAAAATTCCCGCGTTTTGTGGCGGGAATGTGAAATATAGGGTTGGTTTCCCAAAAAAAGGGAACAGTCGGGGTAGCGGCGTCTTTTTAAGTGAAGTTGGGAGTCTTTCATGTTCTGCGGTTCAAGATATAGCATGCAGAAAATAATGTCAAATTTAATAAAAGGCGACGCATTTGCGCCGCCTGATGAGGGCTAAATATGAACAATGAGCATTCCTTTTTGGTTGAGAACAAAGAGCCGCATGATCACAGAAAAGGAACTGTCATTCTCGATTTCACCATCCGTGGCTAGATCCACGGCTGTTTCGAATGGCACTTCGAATATTTCTACACCCGGACAAGGCTTACCTGTTTTTCTCCAATCAGCCGTGTAGTAAAGAGCGATTGGCGTATGAATCTCCGGGTGGCCAATGACCTTTCCTAGGTATCTTAAAGATAATGGTTCAAAGCTGATCCCAGTATCGCGCAAAACTTTTTCTTGCATATTGACCTGTGTATTGCCGCCGTCTGGCAAATATCCGCCCGGTAATTTAGTCAAAGGGAGATCAGTTGCTTTTCTGCGCTTATTCATAAGGACCACATAAAGTTGGCCATCCTCTTTTTTCAGAAAAGCAATTTCAAAAGCGGGTCGGGTCGTGACCGTTGACCAAGTTTCAATTTTGCCGTCAGTCGATTCTGTTAGCTGAACTTCTAAATCAAGATACTTTGTAGATACGCTCATGGTTTCAGGCTCAACATCATTGATTGCTCCATTAACATTGTAAACTAGGACGATTTCATTAGGGACACTAAGCTTTAAAGTCATTTTTCAACCTCCGGTTTTTGTATTGGTTTTATGTTTTAGTTTAATAGACGATTTTATAACAGCCTTAAAACCAAGTTAAGGCGTAGGTTTTTAATTATCGGCTCTTTGGCTTGAAAGCGGGTCTTGGGGTTGACAAATTGCCAAATATCTATATACTGTAAACCAGTGTAAGCTTTCTTAGTTAGTTTTCCCGCCTACGCGGGCTATGTCAAGGTTCTTGAATAAAGACCTCATAGGTAAAAGCCGGACGAGAAGGGTCGACTTACACCTTCTCAAATTGTTTAATTTTTTCAAGTGTTATATGGGAAAGAAATTATACGTTGGTGGTTTGTCTTATTCCACGACTCAAGAAGGCTTGCAGCAAGCCTTTGCCCAAGCTGGCAATGTGGAATCAGCGGCTATCATCATGGATCGAATGTCCGGCAGATCAAGAGGTTTTGGCTTCGTAGAAATGGTTTCTGACGAAGAAGCTCAAAAAGCCATTGAAATGTGGAACGGTAAAGAGTTCGAAGGTCGAACCTTGACCGTGAATGAAGCTCGCGAAATGCAGCCACGCGCCCCGAGAACGGGCGGCGCTGGTGCTGGCGGGTTCAATAACCGCAGAAGCGGCGGAAGCGGGAATCGCTGGTAATATTCAAAGATCAAAGAAAAACAGCCTTCTGAAAATTCGGGGGCTGTTTTTTTGTGCTAAAATTTAAGTATTATGGCTCAAGATACTCAAGTTCAAAAACATTGGTTTAAGCCCTTGATGTTGCTTTTAGGATTGTTTGCCGTGGTTTTTTTAGCAAGCATCATCTTGATTGATTACAAAAAATCGAAAAGCAATGTCGATTCGTTTGTCGAATTAACCCAGGGCTCTTCATCAAAATCCAGTTCGGAAAATATCATTGCCGCTTCTCGGCCGGCGATTCCAAAATTAGAAACCACGGAAGATCCGTATCTTGGGAAAAAAGACGCCAGCGTGGTCGTGGTGGAATTCGGGGATTTTCAGTGCCCTTATTGTAGAGAAATTTATCCAACTCTGCGGGAAATATCGATGAAATATCAGGACCGGGTGAAATTTATTTTTCGGGATTTCCCCTTGAGCCAGATTCACGAGCGGGCTCAGGCCGCGGCTGAAGCGGCTGGCTGCGCCTTCGCCCAGAGCAACGATAAATTTTGGGCCTATCACGATAAGCTCTTCCAAAACCAGGATAATCTTACGGATGAGGATTTAAAGAACTATGCGGTTCAGGTCGGTTTGGATGAAAAGAAATTTTCCGAATGTTTTACCAGCGGCGAAAGAAAGGCGGAAATAAATGAAGATTTTTTGGACGGCGCGGCCCAGGATGTAACCGGCACGCCAACTTTCTTTTTTAACGGCCGCAAAGTTCAGGGCGTGATTCCAAAGGACAAGTTTGAAAAAGCTTTGGATTTGTTTTTGAAGTAATCCTCAAAATCAGCTTATGATATACTAAGACCATGCTTGTTGTAGGTTCTGACCACGCCGGATTTGCTCTAAAAGAGCGGATTAAGCCTGGACTAAAAAAAATGGGCTTTGATATAGAAGATTTAGGCCCTAAAAAATTTGATAAAAACGACGACTATCCGGTCTTTGCCGCAGCAGTGGCTAAGCAAGTACGACGGCGGGAAGGTGGCCGGGGAATTTTGATTTGCCGCAGCGGAAACGGCATGGCCATTGCCGCCAACAAATTTTCCGGCATCAGAGCGGCTTTGGCCTGGAACGAAAAATCAGCCAGCTTAGCCAGTCTGGAGGGTAATTCCAACATTTTGGTATTGCCGGCATTATTTGTAAATTCAGCACGAGCTTTAAAAATTATCAAAATTTGGCTTTCCACGTCCTTTCGCCGAATCCCTCGATACCGGCGGCGTTTGGGGCAGATTGCCAGGATTGAAAATTACAATTAACCGATATGCAAATAACCCCAGCCATATTAGAAACTAGCCCGGAAGAATTAAAGAAAAAAATAGAGACAGTGGAATCAAGTGTCGATCAAATACAAATTGATATTGGCGACGGCCAGTTTATTCCGACTGTCACGGTTTTGCCTAGGGCTTTAGGCGAATTTCGGCCTTTAACTGTTTTAGAAGTTCATTTGATGGTGAAACGGCCAGAGAGATTCGTTGCTGATTGGGCGCACTTGGGCGCCAAAAGAGTGTCTTTCCATGTGGAAGCCGAAGGCGATTTGGAAAGATTCATCGCGCTTTGCCGTGAATTGGATTGCGATATAACCATTGCGCTTAATCCTGACACTAATTATGAAAAAGTCGTGCCATTTCTAGATTTAGTTGATGAGGTTATGTTTTTGGGCGTTCAGCCAGGGGCTCAAGGCAACCCGTTTCAGGGAAAAGTCATTGAAGAGCTAAAGGCATTTCATCAGGCTTTCCCCAACATGCCTTTGGCTTTGGATGGCGGAATAAACGAAAAAAATTTAAAAGAATTAAAAGCCGCTGGAATTTCCAGGGCAATCGTCGGCACGACCATATGGAAAAGCCCTGACCCGGTTTCCATGATTCAGAAATTATCAAACATATAATATGTATGCTTCCTATCTTTCTTATATAAAATTCGCCTTCAGACATCATTGGGCAGTAGGCGCTTTTAATGTTTCTAATCTTGAGCAGGCTCAAGCCGTAATCGCGGCCGCTGAAAAACTGAAAGCTCCGGTTTTAGTGAACACCAGCGAAAAAGCCATTGAGTATGCCGGTTTAAACGCGCTCGCGGCTGTTGTAAAAATTTTAGCTAAAGGAGTTAAAACCAAAGTTACTTTGAATTTAGATCATGGCAGGTCATACAGCATTGCGGCCGCCTGTGTTAAGGCTGGTTACAACAGCGTCATGGTTGATGGATCCAGGCTGCCTTATCGGCAAAACCTTTTGTTAACCAGCCGAGTAGTTAAATTGGCACACAAGCATGGTATTCCGGTAGAAGGGGAATTAGGGGCTCTGGGTGGCAAAGAGGATTATATTTCTGGCAAAGTGCGCATGACTGATCCGGTACAGGCCAGAGATTTTGTGAAAAAAACTAAAGTGGATTTATTGGCCATAGCCATTGGCAATGCGCATGGTATTCCGCAGGCTGGCGAGAAATTGGATTTTGGGAGATTGAAATCAATTCATTTAGCCCTGCCTTATCAACCGCTTGTCCTGCATGGCGCTTCTTCCACGCCGGCTAAAGATTTGCGGCGGGCCATTGCCGCGGGCGTGGTTAAAATAAATATTGACACGGATTTGCGTTTAGCCTTTGCTAAAAGCATTCGGAAATTTTTGAAAAACAACCCAAAGATTTGGGATCCCCGGGAAATTTTATCGCCAACCAGAGAGGCGATTCAGAAGGTGGTTGAGGAAAAAATTAAAATTTTCGGTTCCAACAATAAATCCAAACAACATGCATGATGTAATTACAATCGGTTCGGCTTTCCAGGACTTGTATTTGTTTAGCAGAAATTTCCGGATAGTCAGAGATAAAAAATCACCGACTGGCGCTAATGAATGTTTTGCTTTTGGTTCAAAAATCGAAGTGGAAAAAATCCTGCGGGAGGTTGGCGGTGGCGGCACTAACACTGCCGCGACATTCGCGCGTTTAGGGCTTAAAGTTGCCTGCGTGGTGAAAGTGGGAGATGATGCGGCCGGGGAGGATGTCATTCGTGAAATAAAAAAATTTAAAATTGACCCAAAGTTCATTATCCGTGACTATGACGACCAGACAGCCTTGTCGGTTTTTTTCCTGGCAAATAGCGGCGAAAGGACAGTTTTGGCTTATCGCGGGGCCAGCGCTGATCTTCATGACTATTTGATCCCCTGGAATAAATTAAAAGCCAAGTGGTATTACGCCAGTTCCTTAGGCGGTAATTTAAAATTACTAAATCATATATTGTCGCACTCGCAAAGGCAACAGGCCCGAATCGCCATTAATCCAGGTAAGCCGGAACTGCGCCAGACAGCCAAGATTTTGTCAATCCTGAAAAAAGCTGATGTAGTTTTAGTCAATCGGGAAGAAGCGGAAATGCTTTTTTCCGTAAAAGGCGATAAGCTAATTCATAAAATTTTTAAATGGTGTTGTGGAATTTTTGTAGTAACTGACGGGGAAAAGGGCTCTTGGGCCGTTACCAAAAAAGGCGTTTGGCAAGTCAAAATCAAGCCGGTTAAAGCCGTAGACACAACCGGAGCTGGTGACGCCTTTGGTTCAGCTTTTGTGGCCGGTTTGATTAAAAAGCCTGACGATTTGGGTTATGCCCTGAAATTAGCTTCTACTAACTCTGCTTCAACCGTAAAAATAATCGGCGCGAAAAACGGCTTGATCTCCTCAAGAACGCCGTTAATTGGAAGTCTAAAGATTAAGAAACTTAGAATTTGATGAATTTGCAATATTCATTGGATTGTAATAGAATTATCTCACCTTCCTTATTAACAATTAAGCCCTTTTATTAACTATTAAAAAATATATATGGATGAACAGAAAACTCAAGAAGAGTTCAGATACACCTCTGAATCAAGCGGTATTTTTAATGCCCCGCCCAGAACCATGTTTGCTCTCGGTATCATGGTTGGCATTTCAGCGATCAGCCTTTTAGGCTTTATCCTGTCTTTTAGCGCTTATCGAAACGCCGTTGGCGATGGCGGCAGCACCAAAACAGCCGTGGCAAATAAAAACAGCAACACCAATTCAGCTGCTGTGGCAAACACCAATACGGCTCCGGCTGGACCGATTGATGTAAAAGTTACATCCACCGATCATATTCGCGGCAATAAAAATGCCAAAGTCACCCTGGTGGAGTTTTCTGATTTTCAGTGCCCTTTTTGCGAGCAATTCAATCCGACTGTTGATAAAATTTTAGCTGATTATAAAGACAAGGTTCGGTTGGTATTCAAGAACTACCCCTTAACTACCATTCATAACATGGCTCAAAAAGCGGCTGAAGCCGCGGAATGCGCCGGCCAGCAGAATAAGTATTGGGAAATGCATGACAAGCTTTTTGCCAACCAAAGCACTTTGTCAGTGGAAAATTTCAAGATTTGGGCAAAGGAATTGGGCTTAAAGGAAAGTACTTTTAACAGCTGTCTGGATGAAAGTAAAACTGCCGCCAAAATAACCGCTGATCAAACCTACGGCGACAGTATAGGCGTAAATGGTACGCCCACCAGTTATGTTAATGGGAATATAGTCGCCGGCGCTCAAGGTTATGATTATGTAAAGAATCTGGTTGACCAAGCCTTGGCTGCTAAATAAACCTGTTTAAATGTTTAAATGGCTTGTCAGCACGCCGCCAGGCTCTATAATAGCGAGCCTGGGCGGTTTGCAAATCCGCTGGTATGGATTAATCATGGCCTTAGCTCTGTTGGCCGGGATTTTTTTGGCCATGAAATTGGCGGAAAAATCAGGTATAAAGTCAGAAAAAATAATCAGTCTGGCCTTTGTGGCGGCAATATGCGCCATTTTGGGCGCCAGGCTTTTTCATGTTCTGGAAGAATGGAGTTATTACGGCAGTCACTTAGGAGAGGTTTATAAGTTTTGGCAGGGCGGCTTGGCCTTTCATGGTGTGGTTTTTGGTGGCCTGGTAGCTTTATTTTTTTGGAGCAAGAGAAACCAACTATCAATTCTAAAATTGCTAGATATTGTTTTTCCGGCTTTAGTTTTAGGACAAGCCATAGGCCGGTGGGGGAATTGGTTTAATCAGGAACTTTATGGTAAGCCGACTAATCTGCCCTGGGCAATTCCAATCCAGCCGGAGTTCAGGGTTTCTGGCTATGAAAATTTTTCCAGCTTTCATCCGCTTTTTCTGTACGAATCCCTGGGGAATCTAATAATTCTGATTTTCTTGTTAATGCTTTGGAAAAAAAAACCGAAAACCGGAATTATCGCCGCCTCATATCTGATTCTTTCACCGGCTCTGCGGTTTGGCCTGGATTTTTTAAGATTAAATCAGCCGGGCCTGGGTAATTTTAGTTATGCTCAAGTTTTTTGTCTGATTTTGATTGTGGCTGGTTTTGTTATATTATTCAAAGTACACTTTAAGAAATCAGTTTAATTTTTATGGATCAAAACACTTCTTCAAAATTCCGCTGGCGCCTGTGGCTAATAATTTCAGCCGTGATAGTCATCGGGGTAGTAATTTTGATTTTTGCCACCCGCGGTTCAAAAGCGAGTTACCCAGACATAAATAGCCCCAGGCCAATTGCCGGTAATCCAAGCGCCAGAGTGGTTTTGCAGGAGTATTCAGATTTTGAGTGTCCGGCTTGCGGTTTGGTCTTTCCAGTGGTTGAAAATTTGATCAATCGATACGGAAAAGATTTTCGATTTGAATTCAAGCAGTTTCCTTTAAGACTAATTCACAAGGATTCATACAACGCGGCCGTAGCCTCGGAATGCGCCAATGACCAGAATAAATTCTGGGATTATTATAGAACGCTTTATCAGAACCAAAACAGCTTAAGTCCGGCGGATTTAAAAAAATATGCCAAGGATTTGAAACTGGATACGGTTAAATTCAATGCCTGTTTGGATAGCCGGGCGAAAAAAAAGGTTGTGGATGCGGACATTAAAGACGGCAAGGCCAAAAATCTTCAAGGCACGCCGAGTTTCTTTTTGAACGGCCAGCAGCTAAATCTGCAGTCTTTTGCGGATTTGGAAGTCGCTTTAAAAGCGGCTATTACCGGCGTTCAGCAAGGGCCAGTGCAATAATCAGGGAGTTTTAACGGAAAGCAATAGCAAACCAAAAACAATCGCCGCCTGGATAAAAACTCCAGCGGGGAAGCTTATTTTTCTCTCAATCGCTTCGTGGAACCATTTATGCAGGCGGTTGTGGTGCTCAAAAAAACTTTCCAGTCGAAAAACATCCTGGATAATTTTTTTTGATCTGGGGAAATGTTTTAAAATAAAGTTCCGGTAGAGATCATAACTGGACCAGATTATATCTGGCAGAATTCCGCCGATGAGGCCAGCTAAAGCAATCTCGGGTCTTGGCCAGGTGCCCTTGAAATGCAGGGTAAAGATAAAAACATACAGCAAGGCGATTTCAGTGAGAATGGTTATGAAAAAGCCCCGGAACGGGCGTCTTTTAATCCATTGGCTAAGGCCTTCATCACCGTGCGGAATCATATCCATTAAATAATGAGCTATTATGGACAAGCCAAAAACTGCCGGAACATTGTTGATGTGTTGACTTATGACAATGCCGGCTAAAGCGTGGGTTGATAGTAACATTGTGTCTTTTAGAATACTTTGTTAATTACCGAGAGTCAATCGTTTGTCTTTGGTGCCGCTGGTCGGAGTCGAACCGACATGGGTTGCCCCACACGATTTTGAGTCGTGCGTGTCTGCCATTCCACCACAGCGGCATAAATGATTGGTAGTTGCCAGTGGAGTTTACCCCGCCGAATGGCGGGGCCATCCCGGCCAATAATCTGTAAGTTGGTATTTATATGTTAAATTAAATACATGCTATTCGCAATTCCCCCAAACATTGATTTGTTGGTTACCAGGGCTATCCAGTCATTTCAGCCTGCCTGGCTCACAGTCATCATGGAAATTTTTACTCATTTTACTATTCCAGCGGTATTAGTAATTATTGTTTTAGCTTATTTGGGAAAATTTCACCATCGGTATAGTCATAGCACTAAAATAAGAGTGCTGCTTTTTTCTGCTGGGAATCTATTAACACCCGCTTTAAAATTTGTTTTTGCCCGCCCACGGCCCAGCGCTGATTTGGTAGATGTTTTTTTGTCTGAATCTGATTATAGTTTCCCCAGCGGGCATACTATTGGTATAATTCTTTTTGCAGCAGCGATAGTCTTATTGTTTTATCGAAAAAAATCTAATTTTCGGTTTTGGCTAATAGGCATTAACCTGCTATTAATCCTGGTAATTTCTTATTCCCGGATTTATTTGGGTGTGCACTGGTTTACGGATATTCTGGGTGGGACACTTTTTGCTTTAATTTGGATCTGGATAAGCCATTATTTGGTAAAAATATTTACGCGGCATAAGTAATTGGTATCTGGGGTCCCGCTTAGCGGGACGACCTAGGCAAGTTTATCCATGCAATACTTCTGTGGACAAGTGAGTCCATAAAAAGTTTGGTAGCAGGGGAGAGAT
>PEXW01000062.1 GCA_002774575.1 Candidatus Kerfeldbacteria bacterium CG08_land_8_20_14_0_20_43_14 | reverse complement strand
AAAGGTGGAAAAGATTCTCGTCAGAGTTTTTAAACACGATCGCATTTTTACTATAGACTCGCTCCCATATAACAAAAATCGGAGCCGATCTTCAGCCCCGTGCGGTGTTCCTAGCGCGCGTATCCCAGGTGGTAGTTCCAAAGTCCTGCTGCAAGGAGTGCAACCATATCGCTCATATAGCCCAAGGTGTTGCGCAGTACCTCGGAGAATG
Organism: Candidatus Kerfeldbacteria bacterium CG08_land_8_20_14_0_20_43_14; assembly: GCA_002774575.1. Lineage (GTDB taxonomy): Bacteria > Patescibacteriota > Patescibacteriia > PEXW01 > PEXW01 > PEXW01. The sequence continues at coordinate 12,348 of PEXW01000062.1, read as the reverse complement.
CTCGGTATCGCTTCATACCACCAATGGCGTGTTCAACACATACGCGAAAATGCGAGATGATTGTGTTTTCGTGTTTGCGCTCAACATCCAATGGGTGTTTCTTAGTACCTTTGTGCGGCAACCAGGTCTTGGGATGGACATGCTGGATGCCCTGGAATCCGGAGTCCGCGACAATCAAGACGTCAGGTGGCACATGTTCAGCGAACATAAATTTGTCAGCAATTCTTTTGTCGTGGCGCCGGCCGGATTTGGTCGGCGAGAGCACGAGAATCCGCTTCTTCTCATCGGTCAGAACCACATTCTTTCGGGTATGCGCCTTCTTCTTGCCAGAGTACGTCTTCTTTTGGTTCTTCGTGCGCCCAGGTCGGTTGGTGCGGCGCTCCACGCCGTCGAAGAAGACCTCCTTGGCAGCTGGGAATTTCTGCAAGAATTCTTCCACGGAGTTGATTTTTCGCTCTGGCAGCACGATCTTTTTGCCTAACGCTGTTTCCAGCACCGCCATGTATCGGTGCCCTGCCTCGCAGGCGTGGCCTCGCTGGAAACCGAAGAGAAAGGCCAGCACATCAAAGGTGGGGTAGGTTTTGAGGTAGAACAGCACAAAGAAGAGCCTCGCTTCGGTGGTCTGCAATACTCCTCTCTTGCCCCCGCCAGCCCTTCTCTTTCGATCTCGTTTTTGCATTCGAATGTCGTATATCGACTTTTCAAATACGGGGACGAGATCAGAAAATTCTTGGTAGGAGAGGCCTGTTAAGGCTTTGATAGCTCGCGGATCGCGAGAGAGTTTGGCGATGTTCATGCCTCCATTATCGCAGAGAGGCTATATAGGAGCAAGTCTTATGTAGATCCTCCACTGAAAATCCAGCGGAGGTTTTTTAAAGAATAAAAAAACCACCTGTTGAAAAAATATTTGAAAACAGGTGGTTAAACATCCATACTAGCCCAGTAACTTTTTAAAGCGAAGGATCGGCTGCGTCGCCTTAGCTTACGCAAGGCTTTTTCCTTGATTTGCCTTACCCTTTCACGAGTTAAGTGAAGCTTACCTCCAATTTCTTCTAAAACCAAAGTTTTGTCACAATTAATACCAAAGTAATCGCTAATAATGACGGCTTCCCTGGGAGTTAGGGTGTCAAGAACAGCATCAATTTCCAGTTGCAAGCTGGTTTTTAAAGCCGGTCTATGAGGCAAAACAGCTTGCTCGTCATTTAAAGTGTCATGAAGCGTGTTATCATCGTCGTCCCTCAAAGGAGCATCAAGGGAAATTTCACTGCCTGACAAATTCATGGTCAGTATTACTTCTTCTTCAGAGATCCGCAAAGCTTTGGCAATGTCCCTAGCTGAAGTTGGTCGGCTTAAAACTTGCTCGAGTCGGTCTGTGGTTTTATTGATCTTGATCAAAGTGCCGACGCGGTTCAAGGGCAGCCTAACCAAACGGGAATTTCTGGCTAATGCCTCCAAAATGGCTTGGCGAACCCACCAGACCGCGTAAGAAATAAATTTGAATCCCCGGGTTTCGTCAAATTTTTTGGCGGCTTTAATTAAACCTATATTGCCTTCATTAATCAGGTCGGCCAGAGACAAGCCAAGGCCTTGGTAGGATTTGGCAAAAAAGACCACAAAGCGCAAGTTAGCCGAAACCAATCGTTTTAGATCTACTACATCCCCTTGATGAATCGATTTGGTCAACCGCGCTTCTTCTGCCGAATCAACCAACTTGATCTCGGCGATTTCTTTAAGATAGAGATCAAGCGAGTGCCCCTCCTTATTAATTGGCAAAGACCTCTTTCTTAATTTTTTCGGTTTTCGCCCAGAAGAGCTCCCTGATTTTAGTTTGGGGCGAATCAAGCTGGTCAACTGCGCTTCATTATCAGCTTCATCGCTAGTCGAAAACACCAGCCGTAGATTTCCGTAAACCGGAGCAAAAAACCACCAGGTGGATAATTCCAAGACTTCAAAAAAGATGGTTGTAGGCAGGCTGGAATGGTTGATTTTTAATTCCGCGGGCAGACTTTGGCAAACTCGTGACTATTCGCAAGTTTTTGGCTGGCCATTAAAGGGAAAAAGTTCGAGCAACCATTCATGTTTGAAGATTGTTTTCCAAAACTGCTTTTCTTCAATTTCCTTTGCCAGTTCACTTATGGCTTCTGATTGAAACTTGGCCAAATTTGCGGTGGCAGGCAATTTCAGGCAGAAATTAGTCAGCTCGACCGGGTTGCAAATGTGCATTCGGGCTAGCAACTGGGACAATAACTTTTCTCCTGTCACAATTGTTCCTAATTAAAAATGTGAATTTCGGTTGGTTATTAAGGCTTAGGACAATAAGAACCCACAGAATAGAAGAATCAAACGGAAACCTTTTCAGGGCTTAAAGTGCCCTGAAAAAATCGCACAAGCCTTAGGTAAGCCGCCGTAACAATTCCAATTTCGTTTGCTCTGGATAATGGGTCTTCGCAATTTTCCTGGCTGAAAAGTTTAGGCATAGTGCAGCCTTGAGTTTGGCAATATCGTTCAATTGTTTCCAGCGCTGCTTTGACAATAAGCATTCCGCCGAATTGTTTTAGCAGTTCTTGAAATATGCCATCTGATATGCCAATTTTGGCCGCTTCAGCTTTAAAGGATTCATATTCTACAATGCGATGGAACAAAACTTCCAAAGTAGTATTATGCTCTTGGTAATACCGTTCAAGTTGTTTAGCGACCTCGCCAGAGACGGGCAGGTTTTTAATCATAACAGGCTGATGGCTAAGTTTAACCGGGTTGGCAGCTCTGATTTGAAAAGCGCCCTGGGTTTCGGCTGACCATTGCCAGATGAACAACTCCAGAGCCAGAGCAAAAATTTCCCAGCAGCATTTTTGGTTTTGCCGGCAGTATTCGTCAGGCAATGAGTTTTTTAAACTTTCCAAAGTAATCACGCCGTTTTGTCGCTTAGCCCAAGTCAGTATTTCCAAAGTCCATTCGTGCTCTTTGACCCAAGCCCAAAAATCTCTGGGTGACATTAATTCTAGCAGGATTAGCGGTTTGGATTTTTAAGTGCCAACAAGCTCGAAGACCATTCACAATCCCTAAGAAATTGCCAGAAAGCCTTTTCCGAAAAACTTTCTTTATCCGGAAAATGCTGTTTGAACTGGCAAAACAAAAACCAAACCGAAGTGCCAGCAGTATTTTTTGCGGGTTTCAATTTCCCTCCTTTATTCAGTTGTTAGAGAACCGTATTTGAATTTGTGATTTTAACTTACCTTACTTGAGAAAATTTTTAAAGTCAATTTGTTGACGGCAAAAGCGGCATTGTTATAAGCATGAACTTAGGATAAGTTGCTAAATAAGCCAGAAAAAGTTTTTGGTTTATTAAAAATGCTATAATTCAGGCACTTATGATCGCGCAAATACGAGGGCAAATTACTGCCTTAACCGTAAAATCTGCCATTATAGATGTGAATGGCGTGGGCTATCGGGTTTTTGTTACGCCACAAGCCCTGGCTGGTTTGGAAATAAACCAGACTTACACTTTATATACTCACCATCATCAGCGGGAAGACGCTCAGGAGCTTTACGGTTTTTTGACCGCAGACGAGCGGGATATGTTTGAAAAACTTTTAAGCGTGAATGGCGTGGGCCCCAAATCCGCCTTGGGGGTTTTGTCGCGCGCCAGGGTTTTGGATATTGTTAAAGCTGTGCAGAAAAATGAAATCAGCATGTTGACCAAAGTTTCCGGCATTGGGGCAAAAACCGCGGAAAGGATTGTCAGAGAACTGGTCGGCAAGTTGGATGGGCAATTCGTCATGGATAGCATTTCTGGAACAGCAGGGGGCAATGATGATGCAGATGTTATTTCTGCCTTGGAACAATTAGGCTATTCCGCGGCTGAAGCCAGGACAGCCCTGGCTGATTTGCCTAAAGAAATTAAAGACCCGGCTGCAAAAATTAAGGCCGTTTTAAAAAATCACGGCCAGGCAAAATAATATGGAAGTCCAAAATTGGTCTGACCAAGAAAATTGGGAGAAATTTTTGAGCGGCATTCAGCGCGCTCCATTTCAGCAATCCTGGGCCTGGGGCGAATTTCAAAAAGCCTGTGGCGCGAAAATTTTTAGAATCGCCACGGTGAGAAATCAAAACATTGTCGGCATTGCCCAAGGCTTGTTAGAGCCGTGGCGCTTTGGCCAGCAAACCCTGACTGTATTTTCTGGGCCAGTCGTGGATTTCAAACTGGGTCCAAAAGAATATCAGGAAGTTTTAGGCTTATTAATTAAAAAAATGGCGGATGAAGCTAAAAGCAAAAAGGCCATGTATCTGCATTTGGAAACTGCTATTGAAAAACGCAATGAGTCATTATTTAAAAAATTTGAAGTTGAAAACAAATTCATAAAAGCAAAAGCCTTTCAGCCCGTGGATACGATTATTCTGGATTTGAAGCAGGATGAAAATTCATTGCTTCAAAAAATGCACGAAAAAACTAGATATAATATCCGCTTAGCCGAGAAAAAAGGCGTGAGCATAGCCAGCTATTCCGGTTTTTTGGTTAAAGAGAAAATTGATGAATTTGTTAAAATCAATAAAGAAACAACTTCCAGAGACAAATTTTCCAGCCATAGCCAGGCTTATTATAAAAAGATGGCCGAAATTTTACCTGAAGAGATGTTTAGGCTGTACATAGCCAGTTTTGAAAATCAGCTAATAGCCGCCAACATAGTCATTAATTTTGCCGACACTTCAATTTATGTTCATGGCGCTTCCAGCAACCAGTTTAGGAATGTCATGGCCCCGCATCTTTTGCAGTGGCGCCAGATTTTGGAAGCCAAGGCAGCTGGTAGAAATTGGTATGATTTTTTTGGCATTCAGACTGAAGAACGGAAAAGACAATCAAAATCTGGCGCCAGTTGGGCCGGCATTACCAGGTTCAAGCTGGGTTTTGGCGGTCAGATTTTTTCTTATCTTGATGCCAGAGAGTTGCCAATAAAAAAAACCTGGTATAGTCTTTTAAAAGTCCTCCGTTAAATTAAATTTATGATAAAAACTGCAGTCATTTCCGCAGCCGGCAAAGGCACCCGCATGAAAGAACTGGCCAAAGACAAGCCCAAGCACATGATTGAGGTGAATGGCAAGCCGTTTTTATGGCACCTTTTGGAAAATTTACGCCAAGCCGGATTTGATGATTTGATCGTGGTGGTCGGGCATTTGTGCCAGCATATTGAAAAATTTGCCGAAAAATATCCGTGCCCATTAACCATTGTTAATCAGTTTGCCATAATGGGCGACGATAAATACGGAACGGCCGTACCGGTTTTGGCCGCGCAAAAGGCGGTTGATGGTAAAAGTTTTTTAGCGGTTTATGGCGATAATTTGTATTCAGCCAGAGATTTGAAAGCTATGAACCATGATGACGGTAATTGCTATGTGGGCGCTTTGCCGCACGATAACTGGCAAAAGTACGGTGTGCTGATTCCTGGGCCGAACAATCGACTAAAAGAGATAATTGAAAAACCAGACCATGATGTCGGTTCTAAGCTGATCAACACCGGTTTGTTCATTTTTACCCCGGAGATTTTTGAAGCCTGTCAGAGGGTTAAGCCGACTCCCCCGAAAAATGAGCTGTATCTGACTGATGCGGTTACGGAGTTAGCCAGACAAGGTAAAGTTTTTATTCAGCCCATTCAGGATTATTGGAAAGATTTTGGCTCGCCAGAAGATGTTGAAACAGTCAGCCGGTTTTTGAATGAAAGAGGGGAGTAGTAATTTGCCTTCGCCGTTTCCGCCCGAGGCGGATCCCGCCTTACGACGGGATAATGTTTATCGTTTTTTAGGCGCCCGTAGCTCAACGGATAGAGCGTTGGCCTCCCTCCGGTCCGTTGGCCCGTAGGGCCAGAGGCCGAAGCCTTGAATGTCAAAATTATGTTTTACGTCTATCTTTTACAAAGCCAGGTTGATGAAACGTATTATATTGGCCATACCCAAGATTTAGGCCAACGCATTAAAAGACATAATTCTGGAGAGGTAAATGCAACGAGAAAAAAATATCCTGGCGTTTAATTGGATATGAAACATTTTCAAGTCGAAATGAGGCGAGATGGCGAGAATATGTTTTAAAGCACAATTATTCAAAAAAGAAAAAATTTATTAAAAAATTTAGTAAATTAAAATAATGCGCCCGTAGCTCAACGGATAGAGCGTTGGCCTCCGAAGCCAAAGGTTGTGCGTTCAATTCGCACCGGGCGCACCAGCCTTCGCCCCTCGCGGGGCTTCGGCCTTTGCCGACCGAAGTTGGCCATGGCCGACGAAGGTCGGCTGCAGGCCAGCTTGTTTTGACGCTGGAAAGTATTTATATCAAAATTAACGACGAGGGCGAAGGCTGTTCTTCGTAGCTCAAGCGAAGCGCGGAGCGAAGGAGGACGCAATACACTAAATTACGCTTCTACGGGGCCCATTGTCCCGCTTAGCAAAAAACCGCAGTATGGTTAACCACGGTTTTTTAAAGAAAATTAATTTTTTTGTATGGAGTTGTGGTAGTTACAGAAGTACAAGTTCTCCTGTAACCTCTAAAGGTTGCATTAGCCAGCTGCTGTCGTTTGGTTGGTAGGTTACTTTTGTCACCCCATTACAATTCACGCCCTGTACCACAAGAGAGAGTTGCGGAGCTTCATTGCCAAACGAATAAAAATCAATTCCAGTAATCGTGCCGCATATCATGCCGTCTAGCCCATTTTGGCTGGCGAAACTGAATTTGAAATCAGCGCCGATAATTTCACTAGGGTCTGCTGGTAGGCCTAGTGACTTTAAATACTTAGGGAGATTTTATCCGTCTTATTAGTTAGTTTTGGTGACATGTTTTCTTGAACTCCTTTCAGCAAATTGTTAAAGGGCAAACTGTTTTAATTATGCAAGATCCTCGATCCAAGGTTTTGCCACTTTAATATCGGATTGAAATTCAGTCAAGCTTTTTCACAAAATCGTCATAACAAAAAGTTTGGCTATTAACTAACCAGAGGCTTGCTTAATCAATTATACCCCGCTGCTATGAGACAAAATAAGCCGGTCGCGGGAGCTAAAAACATTCAGGGTTTTAAGCTTGACAAAATTTGAACCGCTAAAAACTGTGATTTTTGGCTGGACAATGTCGCCATAGCTTATGAAAAAATCAGCCTTGCCGTCAAAGTTGAAATCAGCCGTGGAAAGCCGTATCCCGGCCCGGTCAACAGTCCTGAAAGCTCGGTAGTCCCGCCGGAGCTTTACGATATTTGTGCCTCGCAAAGTAAAAATCCTGATAATAGGCGCGTAATTTTTCTGCGGACCCACAATTATTTCCGCCGAGCCGTCGCCGGACAAATCACCGGTAGCAATGGCAATACCGGAATTAGCCGAATCCAGAATTTTGGATTTTGCCGCGACTTGTCGTATGGTATTGCCCTGCAAGCGGAAAACTCTTAAGGCATTACTGCCGCTGCCAGCCGGAGCTGTGATAATTTCGTCCCGGCCATCGCCATTAATATCGCCCGCGGCAAGACTAATGCCACTGCGATAATTGACTGATTCAGCATTAAATTCTTTATAAACCTGGGTATAGCGATTTAGGCGATAGCCGAAAACCCTGACATTGGGCAAGCCTTTTTGTTTGGCCGTAATAATTTCCGCCAAGCCGTCGCCGTTAATATCAGCAATGGCCAAGTTCAGCCCATCGCGGTAAGACATGCCATAAGGCAAAAAATTTGTGATTAATGAGCCGTCCGGCCGGAAAATTTTAACTTCGCCTCTGTGGCCGGAATTTGAAGAAACCACAATTTCACTATGGCCGTCTTGGCCAAGATCTCCGACCGTCACCTGGATGCCGCCTCGGTAAGCGGATTCAAAGGCGGAAAATTGATTTAACAGAACGCCGTTAAAATTGTAAGTCCGGACTTTTGGCTGGCCGCCCTTTTGCACGCCTACGGCCAAAAAAGAATTTAAGCGGACTTGAAAAGTCGCGCTAGCTGGTGAAGGATCGATGTTGCCGGCCTGGTCCTGACTGCGGACTTGAAAAACATGCTGGCCGTTTTTTAAATTATCAACCGTTAAAGAAGTTTGCGTGTTCCAGCTTGACCAAGCTCGGTTATCAAGCTTGTAGCTGAATTTTAAATTATTGGTGGAAGTCGTATCATCCAAACCAGACCAGGTAAAAGTAAAAGTTGGCGTGATTTGAGTGGTAGTGGGCGCGGCAGTAATGACCGAATTAGGAGGTACGGAATCAGTAGTTTGGTTAGTTGAAGCAGGGCAGCTTTGGCTTTCGGCTGGTTTATTAGTCTGCGTGCCGCAAGCAGACTGGTCCGCGCAACTTCTGGTCTGTTGTCCGCTTTCGCAGGCTGACCAGGCATTGCAGTTCCAATTTTCCACGCAATTAGGAAAAGAAACTGCCGAGGTTTTTTTGGTGGCGATATTGGAAATGGCTGAAGTATTGCCAGCTTCGTCAAGTGTCTTTAGGCCAAAATAGTAAGTCTGGTTTGGCTGTAATTGCGTTACTAAAAAGCTTTCTGATTGACCAGCGGGTTTTGGTTTTGGGGGACTAGAAAGTTGTGTCGCGAAATTCCAGCTGGTTTCGTTTAAAGGAGTCGTGCTGTAGCGGATTTCATAAGTTGAAGCCTGTCCGGAATTTCCGTCATCGCCCGGGGCTGTCCAGTTCAGCCTGATTGAGTTTGTAGCGTCTTCTGCCGCAGCTTTTACTTCCGATGCCACATACTGCCGCAACTGAAAATCTTGGCTTTGGGTGTTTAAATAAAAAACCAAGCCCGCCAATCCTGCCCAAAAAGCCACAATTGAGAGAGCTAAAATTGGATGCACGGTTGTGCGAGTTTTTGTTTCGGTCAGTTTTAAAAAAGTTTCAGGTCTCATTTTGGAGAAAATAAAAATCAGCAATAAGTTTTTAGCGAGAATTACCGTTAAAGAAATTCATATTTTGATTTTATTATTGATAATAATAACATAAAAATGTTAGTTTGTCAAAAATTTTTCGCTCTCTTTGAATAAAAAATAAGCCCCGTCAGCAATAAAATTACTAACGGGACTGGAATAAACTTATGGCTTTAGGACTCGGCAATTTGACTGATTATATCTGCAATCAATGGGGCGGTTGATACAACCCTGATTTTGGGAATGCGTTTTTCCCAAGTCAAATAGATAGAATCAGTCGTAATTACCTTGACAATAAATGGTCGACGCTTCAATTTTTGGATAGCGCCGCCAGCCAAAACGCCGTGGGTGACCGCAATTGTCATGTCTAGAGCTCCAAGCTCCTCTGCTTTTCCCGCGGAGCTGGAGATTGTGCTGGCTGTTGAAATTTCATCATCACGGAGAATTACGTGTTTGCCTTTCAAATTTCCGTCAATTGGCATGATTTTGGCAATATCATGTTCGGGCCGATTCTTTGTGGCGCCAAGCAAAGGGATGTTCAAAGCTTTGGCAAATTGAGCGGCAGTTTCATATCTGCCTTTATCCGGAGCCATGACCACATAATCATTAAGGTCAATGCCGACAAATTCTTTTACAAAAAGAGGATTTGCATTGACCTCATAAGGCCGAACACCGGCCTCTCGAAAATATTCCAGAATGCAAGGATTATGAATATCACAAAGAATCACATCCGTAGCCCCAGCAGCCGCAATTAACCCTGCCATTAATTTGGCCATGACTGCTTCGCCGCCCTCGTGGTTGCGTTCTTGTCTGCGGAAGCCCATAAAAGGCATAACCGCCACTAATTTTCGAGGATTAAGTTGGCGAAGCGCGTAAAGCGGCCCAAGCAAATCGAAGTAAGTTAGTGGGGCAAATTCTGATGTTGACTGGACTACGCAAGCCATATCACTTGAACCGATTTTTTCGTAATCAGCAATACGATACCAGGGCTCACCATCGGCAAACTTTTCAATATCTAGATCGCCAAGGTCTATGCTCATAAGCCTGCAAATCTCGTCAGCAAGTTTTTTGTTTGCTCGTCCACAATAAATTAAAGGCTTTTTCAAAGTGCCTCCTTATCAAAGCGTATTTTAAAAATTGCATTTTTAACAATCTGTTTTGAGTCTTTACCTTAGCTCAATTATTTAACTTGTCAAACGGCAAAGATGAGCTAAAATTACAGTTAGTTTCTTTTAACGAACATTTTATGCCAACAGTCCATAATCACGATATTGAGGGCGATCAAGACGGCATCCATGCCTTAAAACAGCTTGATGACGAAGAGGTTCAGGTGCTTTTTGAACACGCCAAAAGACATCACCAGGCGGCATTCGAAGGCACCATTCAAGGCAAGCGAGTCAATTTTAAATTGATCCGCGAGTCTGATGGCACCCATCGGGTTGAGAATGAAGGCCGGGAAAGTTCGCACACCAGCGGCTGGTTTTGAATCCGTCAACTGATTTATGAAAAAAACCAAAAACCCCTGGCGGACTTTAAAGTCGCGCCTGGTCTACAGAAACAGCTGGATTAAAATTCGGGAAAATCAAGTCATCAGGCCAGACGGCAAGCCAGGCATTTATTCATATTTAGAAAAACCGCCAGGCGCTTTTGTTATTGCTTATGAAGACAATGCCATTTATCTGCTCAAGCAATTTCGGTATGTTTTAAAAAAAGCCATTTATGAACTTCCGGCCGGCGTTGTTAAAGGTAAAAATTATTTAGCCAATGCCAAAAGGGAATTATTGGAAGAAACGAGCATAAAAGCAAAAACCTGGAAATTATTGGGGACTTTTAATGTGGCGCCAGGGCATGAAACCACCAGAGCGTATGCGTTTTTGGCGACTGATCTGGATACCAGCAACATCCGGATTGCCCAGGAGGGTGACGAAAGCATAATTGCGGTAGAAAAAGTGAAAATTCCGACTTTGCGAAAAAGAATGACAAAAAGCCAAATTGTCTGTGGCATCAGCCTGGCTGCCCTGAATTTATTTTTTAACCATCTTTATTTAAAAAAGAAAATATGAGTTTATTTAAAAGCTTAAAAAAATGTCTGCAAAAGCAAAAAGCTTTTCGGGAAAAAGTCATTGTCGAATCCCGGAAGGCCTTGCAAAATTCCAAATTGGCGATTTTTGCACTTCATCGCAATGAAGAAAAGCAGGCGAAAAAATTATTAGCCGAGGCCGAAGATATTTTGAAAGAAGTTTTGAAGGAAATTCAGGGCGAGCCCAAATTTTTAAATGACGGCAATATCTTAGCGGCCTTGGAAGAATTCGGTGAAGCCTGGCTGGTTTTGGAATTTAATAAATCCGGAGAGCTGAAATTCCCAAAGCACCCAGAATTGCCACCCGACCAAAAAGTCGGAGCTTTAACGGATTTCACCGGAGAAATGGTCAGAGCCGCGGTTTTGCAAGCCACTAACCGTAATTACAAAGCCGTGGATGCGATTTATGAAGTCGTGGAAAGCGTAGTTCATAATTTAGCGGATGCGGATTTAACCGGACAGGGCAGGCAGAAATTTGATGATGCAAAGAGAAATTTAAAGCGGCTGGAGGAAATCCGTTATGACCTTTCCTTGCGAATACCTCGAGCGTAGTCGAAGGGTATGATTTGAGTTTGAGAAAATAGAAGATGTTCCCACCGCGGGCAGAGCCGCCCGCGCTGGGTTTTTGTCTTAGTGTTGTAGACCGTTTTGGTTTCTTAATCGTCATTGCGAGGAGTCCCGCCTTTGGCGGGACGACGCGGCAATCTTATTCTGATTAGGTCTTGACTTTTTTGTCATTTGCGCTATTATAGTTTGTCCATAATCTCTTTAACAAGCGTGGGCAATTATGCCCTCAACTGCGGCCCCGACAGGATTCGGGTAATTATACAAACAGAAGGAGCTGATCATGGCTAACCAAACCAAGATCGGAGACACGCGGGATGGCGAGTATCTGCGCGTGATTGCTGACATTACCACCAAGTTGGCAAACGGGTCGTTGACTCTCGAGTCAGCAAAGCGGTATGCAAAAAAGGAAAATCCCTTTGCCATGCCCTAGAAATTGATCGTCAACGGAAGCGACCCGCGTTTCCAGACTATCAAGCGGGATTACTATTTTGTAAATTCCAAACTGGTCATCGAGCACTTTCCGATTACCAACCCCTTAGTCCGCGAGGTGGAGTACGAAATTGTTGAGTTTGACCATGACCCGACGACGCAGGGAATCCTGGACGCCATCGAAGCGGGCAATCTGCGTCGACCGGAACGTGATGAGGCCGAGACCTACTTTGATAACTTGTCGGACACTAAGGAGCAGTTGGGCAGGTCTCCATCATCGTTCTATGCGGCTCCCTCCTTGAGCTCGCGGGCGGCCTGTGCATCGCGTACGCCGGGCTGGACGGCCGCGGTCGCTACTTGCGCCTTCTCGGGCTCGGTGATCGCTGGCACGGGCGGTGCCGGTT
>PEXW01000004.1 GCA_002774575.1 Candidatus Kerfeldbacteria bacterium CG08_land_8_20_14_0_20_43_14 | reverse complement strand
AACTAAGACCGCTTTTAATAATATGATAAGGTAAGGATATGTCCTTGACCCGCAAACTGGCCTTAAATTCCGCAGTCCAGATTATTGGCAAAGTTTTCAGCACCATTTTGGGCTTGATTGTTATTGGCATAATCACCCGGGCTTTGGGTCCGGCAAAGTTCGGTCATTACACCATAGCTTTGGCGTTTTTGCAGATCTTTGGGGTTTTGGTTGACATGGGTTTGTATATTGTTTTAATAAAGAAAATTTCCGAAGATGAAGCCCATGCCGATCAGTGGGCCAGCACGGCCTTTACCATGCGGCTTTACACGGCATTAATTTTTTTGGCTTTGGCGCCGCTGGTAGGTTTGTTAACCGGCTATCCCGGAGATGTTAAAACCGCCATTGCCATTGCCACTCTTTCCACTTTTGCCGTGACAGTTAACCAGGTTTTAGTCGGCGTTTTTCAAAAAGCCCTGCGCATGGACAAGGTGGCTATTTCGGAATTAGCCGGTCGCTTGGTTTTATTAGTTCTGACCATTTGGGTGGCCAGGATTCACCCAACCGTGCCCTGGGTCATGTGGACTGTGGCGGCTGGTGCGCTGACCAATATGCTTTTGAGTTTTATTTTCAGCCGGAATTTCGTAAAAATCCGTTTTAAGATAGATAAAGAAAAAGCCAAAATCATTTTTAAAGAAGGCTGGCCAATTGCCTTATCCATCGCTTTTAATTTGGTTTATTTTAAAGCCGATACAATTATTCTGTCAGTAGTAAGGCCTGACAGCGAAGTTGGGTTTTATGGTTCGGCTTATAAAGTTTTGGAAGTGCTGACCACTTTTCCAGCCATGTTCGCCGGCCTAATCACTCCTATACTGGCCGCGGCATATGCAGCCAGGGATTTTAGTAGATTCCAAATGGTCATTCAAAAAGTTTTTGATAATTTATTGTTATTGGCAATGCCGCTGGCTTTAGGCACTGGTTTTGTGGCTTACCAGGTAATGCGCTTGGTGGGCGGGCCGGAATATGTGGCCGCGGCGCCGGCTTTAACCATATTAATGATTGCCGCGGCTTGCATATTTTTCGGCAACCTTTTTGCCAATGCCGTGGTGACGGTTAATGTCCAACGAAAAATGCTCTTTGGCTATGGCACTGTGGCTGTCGGCTCCTTGGTCGGTTATTTATTAACCATCCCCCGTTTTGGCATGATAGGCGCGGCCATGATGACTGTGGCCAGCGAACTAGCCATCACTATTACCGCGGCATATTTGGTTTTTCGAGCCACTCAAACCAAGTTAAATTACAAAATCATAACTAAAAATTTTCTGGCTTGCGCGCCAATGGTAATTTTGCTGGCTCTTACGCCAAATCTAAATTTGATTTTACGTTTGATAATTGCAGTGGTAGGCTATGTTTTCGGGCTGTTGCTGCTGGGCATATTCCCCAAGCAATTATTTAAAGAAATTATCAACCGTACTGACTATGCGAATCGCAATTGACATGCAGGCCATGGCCGGCCAGGTAACCGGCTTTGGCCGTTATGTATCGCAAATCACCCGGGCTTTGAAAAAAATTGCCCCGGCCGATGTTAAATTTTCAGAAATTAAAGTAATTAAAAGGAATCTGCGCACGCCCAGCCGGATTTTGTGGGACCAGGTTGGCTTGCCAATAGCCGCAAGTTTTAAACGGCCAGATGTTTTGTTCGTGCCGGCCTTTAGCGCACCAATCCTCTGGCCCGGGAAAATGGTGGTAGCCTGCCACGATCTAATTGGTCGGCTTTTCCCGGAAAATTTTTCCCGCAGCGCCAAGTTATATTGGCACGATCTTCTGCCAAAAGCCTTAAAATACGCTGACCAGATTATTACTATTTCTAATGCCAGCAAAAAAGACATTGTCAGGCTTTTGAAAATTCCCGAATCAAAAGTTTCCGTAACTCCACTGGCCGCGGATCCCAAATTCCGCCCTTGCCAAGATCAAAATGAGATTACCAGGATAAAAAGAACTTATAACCTGCCGCGGCCATTTTGTCTGGCCGTGGGCACAATTGAGCCAAGAAAGAACTTACCTTTTTTAGTCGAAGCTTTTGCCAGGTCTAAAAGAAATGATCATGATTTGGTGATTGTCGGCAAAAAAGGCTGGGACACGGAAACTTTGGAAAGAAATATCCAGAAGCTGCATCTGAATGAACGGATAAAAATTCTTGAATATGTTCCAGAAGAAGACTTGGTGGTTATATTGTCTTCGGCAACCGCCTTATTATTTCCTTCGCTTTACGAAGGCTTTGGCCTGCCGATTTTAGAAGCCATGGCCTGTGGAGCGCCAGTAGTCGCCAGCACAGCATCATCCGTGCCTGAAGTCGCGGGCGAAGCGGCTTTATACGCTGACCCCAAAGATTTTTCAGCCTGGCAAGCCCAGATTTCCAGAGTTATTGCCGATCCAAATTTGCGCCAAGTTTTGCGCAGCAAAGGCCTGGCTCGCGCCAAAAGTTTTACCTGGGAGAACGCGGCCTTGAGAACTTTGGAAATATTTTATAAGGTAGGCAAATCATGATCCAAGCCTTAAAAATCAGCCACCATCAAAAAATCCTGATACTTTCCGGCTGTTTATTGCTGTCAGTGCCTTTGGCTTTTGTGGTCAGTCGGGCGCCGCTTTTGGCTTCGGCCACGGTCTTCGGACTAGCCGCCTATATTTTATTTGTCATTAAGCCCTTTTGGGGCATGGTGGCCATGGTTTTCCTTTTGCCGTTTGAAAGAATCGGCGCCATAGATTATGTCGGCATAACTGTCCGGCCCAGCCAGGTTATTGCTTTAATTCTGATAATCGCCTGGCTTACGGGCAAAGTCTTAAAAGGCAGACTGGCTTGGCAAAAACAACCGATTCTTTGGCCGATTTTATTTTTTTTGGGAGTTAATGCCATTGGTTTAACTCATGCCGAAAACATGCAGAGGTCGATCATGGTTTTTGCCTTTACGGTTTTTACCTTAATTATCGGTTTATTAATACCCCAAATAATAAAGACCGAAGCTCAAGCAAAAATTATTTTCCTCGCGCTTTCCATTACCACCCTGATTGT
>PEXW01000006.1 GCA_002774575.1 Candidatus Kerfeldbacteria bacterium CG08_land_8_20_14_0_20_43_14 | reverse complement strand
ATGTTCGCCCAAAGAATAAAACTTGTTTCCCTCCGTTTTTATAAAAGCAAAAGGGCGATTGCTCGCCCTTTTGCCGTGTCCTAAAATTTTTACTCCGCGTCCATTCCGTCCTCAACCAATCGGGTAATGATTGCTTGAAGATCGGGACCGGCTCAATTTCCCCAAGCCGTCCCGCCCGCAGCATCCTTTGAGCAGGAGAAGCGGGGGTAATGAAACTCCTAAATTTATACAACATCACGGCGGTAAAAGTCAATCCTTGGGCCGTGATTTCAAGAAGCCTATAAAAAAAATTGCTAGTATTGAAATAGCATACCAAAAAATAACATCAATAAACAATCCTAAGAATATTAATGTAGTTTCGTTCCAGTAAACTTCCCCATAATGATAAGCAACCTTTATATACGATAGAGGGAAGCCACGGTAATGATCTAGTCCAGAAACAGGAATCAATCCTGCCGTCAATGTTTTCTCATAAAAAAATGATGCAAATAAAGCAATGGCGGTGGAAATAACTGATTTCTTACTTGGCTTCAGTAATTTTAGTGAATATTTTGTGTTATGCGATATAATCATGGATTACTTCTCTTAATGACGACTTGATATTCTCCACTAAATGGTATTGGCACTTGATTATAAAATACTTCTCCGCTTAATTCAAGTTGCTGTCGAGTAGTATTCCTTTTTTGGTCTGAGCTTTCGCCTATCATTTTGATTACTCTGCCCCGATCAAATTTAACAACAAGTTCAGGTATTCCATCTTTATCGTGGTCGATTACTTCTGGTTTTTTAACAAAGCCATATTTTTGATCCTGCTCTGCAATAATAAAGCGGTTTAAAAAAACAGTATCAAGTTTAATTTTTCTGACATCGTAAGGTTGGGGCAATTCTATATAGGCCGTAATCCACTTTCCACTACTATTCAAATTTATTGTAGAAGGGTCAATATTTACCTCTGCCTTTAACGCCAAGGCGGATTCTGCTCCAAGTTCAATTTCCGTGGCTATTGGGCTTGACTCCTGTCTCTGTCCAAGACCGTCGTAGGTTATAACTTGCCAAGTAGTGAAAATTTTACCAATTGACACCCCTGTTTCCGCACTCCATTTTTGAGCAGGGGTGGTGTCAATTGTATAGTATACAAATGTATCGTCCGGGACAGAAATCCATTCAGGACCGCCACCGGGAATATTTCCGCTAGTAGTTACCCCCTCTATTTGATTGATATAGTTTTGCGTTTGATAGTCCATCCCGACCATCTTTCCATCAGGCGTAGACACATGTAAATCAAAGTCAAAGTTTTCTTCTGCTATGAGAGGTTCAGGAATAACTGAGGGTAGCGTTGACTCAAAAAAGATATTTATGAGGGAAATAATTTTCTTCTTTACTGGAGTAAAGTTTGTTATTTTAATTTTAAATTGCCCGTTTTCTTCGATGGCTGTAAATTTCACTTCTGCTTCTTCATCAATATAACTTTTACTGGGCGTAAGGGTTACTTTATTCCACGAATCGGGAAGAAACATTATGGGGTGCGGCACGGAATAGATTTTTGGTTCACCGGAAAGTTGATTGACACCTCTTGTTACTTTATATAGTTGCACTCCCTTATCTTCGCTGAGTTTATAATCATATGGCCATCCGCAATAGCCATCTGACGGCATCAAATAATCTTCACTTACATTGTCCACCGGCCCCCTCCCTTCAAAGATATAGTACGATGTGTTTCCGCCTTTTGTAGCGTATCTGTTTGCCTGTCCTCCTGAGTTAAGTCCTGTTAAAAAGTCAATATCGTACAATCCGTATCCATCGGCACTTATAGTATTAAATTGCAACCATCCTGCTTTAACCTTGTTGGCTGACATTATTGGGGAAGTTGGATTCATAAGCGTAGCTCGGCCCATCAGTCCCCAGTTACCAATTTCCCCGTGACTTAATGCGTAATCGGTTTCCTCGTAATAATCGTAAAATTTGAATAAAGATGTATGCCCTAGCTCATGTGCCCAGACCCCATAGGGGTCTTTTTCGGTAGTAATAATTTTTTTGCCGCCTATTTCATTCGCAAAAGATCGCATACAAGCTGGTTGTATAACGATCACCGCATCGTAATCATCTACATTGATTCCAGAAAGTTGAATAGCATCTTCTCTAATACGCTCCCACTTTTCCCACCAATTAGATGTTTCGGTATAATCCTCCAGCCTTTTATCTAGTAACAACCATTCGTCGCTAGCGAACTGGATATCAATATTTACCGCTCCATAAGATTGTTGATTGTAGTACTCATTTACTGACACCGCTTTTCCCTTTAATTCACCGATGCTATGAAACGGCGAAGGTTCTCCTATGTATCTAACTGGTATCAATGCCACTTTGTGTGTAAAGGGCTTTTTGATTTCCAACGGAAATCCAGCTACATTCGGTAACTCTGGAAACCGCACCGCACTGCTCCCGTCCGATGCCTCGGAAGTATAGTAGTGAAGTCCAACAACTTCACGCTTCCAAAAGGAAACGTATTGCTCTCCGTTGGCATAGTTTCCGTCATGCAGAGCGGACTCAGCTGTGGTATCAACCGACATAGGAATGGTCGTTGTGGCATGCCCGAACAAAAAGGTATTAATGAAGCTGGGCGGGTCGTTGTCCGCATCGGTATAAATTACTTTGAATGTAAATTGCGTTGAGGTATCGCCAGCGTTCGGATCAATCCCATCTCCCGCATATAAGCCGGTTTCAGGGAAAGAAAGAGTTGGTGGATTGTTTAAAGGCGCAAGCCACCCGTCCTTTTTTGTCCACGGCAGATTGTCTTTTCCGGGTCCACCTGTAAAAAACGGTAAATCACAAAAGCCATCATTATTAGTGTCATTGCAACCCTCCGCAGGGGTATCGTAGTTACTCCAATAGTTGCCACCAGTTGGTGTTGCAAGGTTGAAAACATTACTACCACTGTCGTTAACCCCAATAAAAATTTGTGTTGAGTTATTTACAAAATTGTTGTTATAGATTTTATTTGTTGAGTTGGTCGGAGGGCCAAAACTAATTCCGAGCGAATTATTCAAAATGACGTTATTCGTAATGATATTATCACTGGAAGAACTAAGACGTATCCCATCAAAAGAGCTTGATTCTATAGTGCTATCAGTAAGGGTATCAATGTTGGAACCATCAAACCAGATTCCCA